>JBARQF010000282.1:0-1919 GCA_049643605.1 Dehalococcoidales bacterium | reverse complement strand
GTGTTTTACTGAGTGGTCGTCGAAGGACATACGAACATGCGGTTCGCATGGGAAAAGAAAAAATCAGCCAATTATGTTTCAACAAAAAAGGGATTCACTCACCCACTCAACCTAGTCATGATAGCTTACAATGTTGTCTGGTGGATACCCATAATTCTTCCCTTTACCGGGGCAATCAACTATATTACAGGCTTCATCATCTTTCTGGTAGTTACCGTGATAAGACTCGCTGCTAATCTGTTGAGGAACAACGTCCTCAAAACAGAGCAAGCCGTAAGTTTTCCCTTGCGGTCACCATAGATATTTCTAACAGGCCTAAAAAGTCACCATTGAACAAACATCGGGATGTTTGATTGTCAATGACTATAATTCTTCCACCGGAAAAGAGTCTGTTAGTATTTTACCAAAATAACTAAGAACCATGGCCCGCATAGGCTAATCAGTCACGTCACGGCGAATGAAAATCATGGAAGCAATGATAATGCTGGCCGCACCGTAGGCTAAAGAAAACATAAGCGCGCTTGAGTACTCAATAGTAAAAGTGCCGCCCGATGCCAGAGCACCAAGTACCGTGGCCGGAAGTTTGGTACCGACAGACTCAACAAATTGCGCTATCAGTAACTCGAATATCAGCAGGAACCCTACTCCAGCGGATATGGAAATTGCCGCTGAGCGTGTCGTTATTGCCAGCACGCCTCCGATAAGTCCCCAGATAATAGTCGCCAGAGAGATATTGGCAAAGCCAATTAACAACTCACGTAATCCCTGCCAGCTCAACCAGGCGTCTATTGGTATATTTTCACCGGGCGCCAGCGCCAGGGAAGCAAGCATTGTTACTACCGTCGCCCCGGCAGTGATAAGAACTACAAAGGAAGATAACGTGAGCAGCTTTCCAAAAAAAAGCCGGAAACGGTTGGGTTCCATGACGAGAAGAATCCTGATAGTACCTTTTTCATAATCACGGGCCATGTTGGTGGCGAATATGGCCAGTGCAATTAAACCGATAAACGATGAAGCGGAATGAATACCTATTATCCATCCATCCGGCGCCGCCAATTGCTCCAGCCCCGGCGCGAATCCAAAAGGTCCGCGAAATTGACCGGCGTCTGTTGACGCATCCATGAAATTGAACATGGTGCCCATAAAAGCAAATAATACTACCGGCGCCATCCATCCAAATATGTTAGCCGGTCGCGCAATCTTAAACCATTCCGATGAAAACACACGGTTCATTGTGTCGCTACCTCGCCGCCTGTCATTTTTAGAAATATATCTTCGAGAGATTCACACTGAGGGCGCAATTCCCGCAGGTTGATTCCTTTAGACCCGGCCATCCGGTTCAACTCGGAGCTCCACTCCTTCGGGGCAGTAATTATAATGGCATTGTCCTTCTGCAGGAACAGATGTCCAGCCTCGCTAACGATTTCTGTAAGCAGGGGTAAATCCGCCGTGTTTTCAGGTGCTGCGTATACAGCTTCACAGGCTTTTTGCATAATATCCGCAAGTTCTCCGGAAAAGACCAGCCGACCGTTGTGAATCATAACAAGACGGTCGGCTTCGGATTCCACCTCGGAGAGCAGATGAGTAGATACGAAAACGGTCCTTCCCGAGCTGCCAATCTGCCGAAGGAGATTCCTTATTTCGACGATACCAGCCGGGTCAAGGCCATTGGTAGGTTCATCCAGTATGAGCAGTTCAGGATCGGGTAGTAACGCCACAGCTATGCCCAGTCGCTGCTTCATTCCCAATGAGTAATTGGCTACCTTATTACCGGCACGGGACGTCAACCCGACCGTTTCCAATACCCGCGGTACCTGTTCAGGGGGGAATCCTCCAAGTTTGGCTAGTGCTCTAAGATTGTTTGAGCCGCTGAGACCCGGATAGAATACGGGTGATTCGACCAGAGCACCGACTTTGTG
>JBARQF010000281.1:0-1557 GCA_049643605.1 Dehalococcoidales bacterium | reverse complement strand
CATTGAACTCAATGCAGTCGTAGATGCAGATGCCACCATCGCCAAAGCAGATATGCGCAGCATGGAGGTCGCCGTGGCAGTCCCTGATTTTGCCCTCTTCGAGGCGACGGCGAAACAGAGAGGCGTTCTGTGTCAGGAAATCTTCCGTGTAGACTTTTATGCGCTTGTATTTTTCAGGAGAAATGGTGATGCCAAGGTTTTTCTCGGTCTGTTCAAAGTTCTCCACCGCGTTCTGCCTGATTACATCAAGGTCGCCGAAACCGCTTATGGCGGCGCTGGTCTCCGCCTTGCCATGAAATTCGGCCAGCTTTTCCGCCACTGAAGCCAGCATCTCCGGAGTTACCTTGTCCCGAACGAGCAGGTTATTCAGCATCGCCTCCTGAGGGAGGTGGCGCATCTTGACGGCGTACTCAAGAGGCGGGCCGCTGCCATCTATGGATATTTTGCCCGCCTGCCCGGCAATGGCAACAACACCGAGGTAAGCCTCAGGGCAGAGACGCCGGTTAAGCTCGACTTCTTTCCGGCAGAAAAAATGGCGCTGTTCCAGAGTAGTGTAGTCGAGATAGCCCAGGTTCACCGGCTTCTTCACCTTGTAGACAAGGTCGCCGGCAAGGAAGACGAACGACATCTGGGTCTGCACCAGTTCCACCCGCGGCGGCGAATGCGGATATGATTTCGGGTCAAGCAGCGCCTGAATCAACTCCGGCAACTGTGTCTGGCTCATTTTCCCCCGTTAACCACCCGGGCAAACCGGGTGAAGGAACGGTCAAAGGTCTTCTCCACTTCCGGCGGAAAAACACAGCCGGGAAGCTCATCATATTTCAGGTGATAGGCAATACACTCGCAGCACTTGCCCTTCCTCGGGCAGGGCTCATAGGTACAGGGACACCCGGCTTTGTTGGCTTCAATATTGCATTCCATCGGCGCTTTTTCCCCTGGTTATCCGTATTTTGTTTTTAGCAGGGCCGATAGCTCGGTGAGCAGCTCCATGGCACGGACGGCTGCCTCTTCGGTATCAAGGGAAGCCAGCCCGCAGCTTGGTGTCGTCAGTCCCTGCGCGAGCAACTGCCGAAAAGGGACGCCTTTCCGGGTAAAGGGTGCCATCGCTTCCTCAAGCCGGTCTTTAAGGCTGGCGGCCGACTCTTTGACTATAGTCTCTTCCTCATTGGGAACAATGCCCCAGGCAACGGTGCCGCCCCGGTCAAGGAACTTTTTGACCGCATCGGGATACAGGCTCAGCGACTGAGCGTAGTTATAAGCGTCAAAGCTGATGATGTCAGCATTGCTGCCCAGTATCACCGACCAGTCGGTGTTGCCGCAGCAGTGAACGCCCTTGAGTCCCTCTATGCCGCCGAATACCTCGTTCAGCAGGCTGACTACTTTCTCCCGCGAAAGCATCATGCCCACCGAGCCAAAGGCTGACATATACGGCTCGTCAACGAAGATAATGGTACGGCGGCATATCTGCTTTAGCTCTCTCTCCTGCCAGGCCGCCTTTAGACGCAGCAGCTTTGGCACAGCGTCGCCAAGTGTGTCGTCATAAAGAATGCCCTTGCC
>JBARQF010000280.1:0-2292 GCA_049643605.1 Dehalococcoidales bacterium | reverse complement strand
TCTTCGCCAGCACACTGAGCAGGTAACCGGTGCTCTTCAAGCCTGATAGCAGCGACCCGCTATCGCGGCGAAAGCTGGAAATAAGCGCTTTATAACCCTTTTCATAGGCTTCGGCAGGAAGCGGCGTATAGGCGGTCGCGGTAATCAGCACGGAGGCGGCAGCGTCCTGCCTCGTGCCCGGAAAAGCTCCGGCGTCACCTCTGGTGATTGTAAGGCGCATGCGGGCGTCCTTAAGGTTATTGGCTTTAAGGACATCAAAACAGGCTTGTTCAAGGTCGATATCAGACAGCACACTGTCCAATCCAATCGACTCCGCCGATGCAAACAATCTCTTCAGGTGCCTGCCTAGCAGAAATATCTTCCCGTTATAGGCACGCATGGTCTCGAACAGGCCGTAGCCGTAGAGAAAACCGTGGTCAAACGCCGATACTTTGGCTTTGGAACGGGGTATCAGAGAGCCGTTAAGGCAGACTAGTTCCTCCATCAGTTCTCTTCCCCCACTGCCCGTTGAGGTCCGGGCAGGCTCAGAAAATTGGCCAGTATATCGTAACCCTTTTCGGTGAGGATGGATTCCGGGTGGAACTGGATGCCCTCCACCGCGTCACCCCGGTTTCTCATTCCCATTATCTCTCCCTCTTCGGTCCGGGCCGAGATTTCAAGTGAAGCCGGCATACTCTCCATACCAACCACCAGCGAGTGATATCTACCCCCAACCAGTGGTGATGGCAGTCCTTTGAAGACGGTATCGCCATCGTGGTAGATGGGTGAGGTTTTGCCGTGCACCGGGACTATAGCCCGCTGGATTATACCGCCGTACACGTGCCCGATGCACTGGTGTCCCAGGCACACTCCCAGAATGGGAATTTTACCCCGGAATCGCCGGACAACATCGTTGGAAATGCCTGCTTCCAGAGGTGTGCAGGGGCCGGGTGAGATGATAATATGACTTGGCGCCATGTCCTGGACCTGTTCCAGCGTGATGCGGTCGTTGCGGTAGACCACAGGCTCCCAGCCCAGTTCCCCCAGGTACTGTACCAGATTATAGGTGAATGAATCGTAGTTATCGATGACCAGAATCACGGCGCTGCCTCCAACGCCACCTGCGGGGACAACCTAAGCGCCTGGATGAGCGCTTTGCCTTTGTCCAGGGTTTCCTGATACTCCGCCTCTGGTTCGGAATCATAGACAATGCCGCCGCCTACCTGAAAATAAGCCCGGCCATTCTTGATTAGAATTGTCCGGATAACGATGTTCAGGTCCATGCCACCGGCGAAGCTCATATAGCCAATCGAGCCGGTATAGACGCTGCGCCTGGTGGGTTCCAGTTCGTCGATGATTTCCATGGCCCTCACTTTCGGCGCGCCGGTGATGGAGCCGCCGGGAAACGCGGCCTTCAGCAGGTCAATTCGCCCTTTGCCCGGAGATAGCCTGCCCACGACAGTCGATGTCAGGTGAAAAACAGTGGGAAACGTCTCCAGAATCGCCGTTTCGGTTACCCTAACCGTGCCGTAGCGGCATACCCGGCCGATATCGTTGCGCTCAAGGTCAACAATCATTATATTTTCCGCACGGTCCTTCTCACTGGAGAGCAGTTCTTGTATCAGGGCCTTATCTTCTGCTTTCGTCTTACCTCTCGGGCGCGTTCCTTTGATGGGGCGGGTCTCCACCCAGTCGCCCTGAACCTTGAGAAATCGCTCCGGCGAGGCCCCAACAATGCTCACGTCTTGAAAGTTGAGGTAGGAGGCGAAGGGAGCCGGGTTTATGCGACGCAAACGCTGATGTAGCTCGTAGGGCGAAACACTCAGGTCGGCTTCAAAGCGCTGAGACAGGTTCACCTGGAATATGTCGCCGGCACAGATGTATTCGCGAGCTCTCGCCACTGCCCTGAGATATTCCTCCCGGGAAAAATTTGATTTCAGCACAGTGCCTTCATCAACAAAGTCGCGCGCTGGTTTCTCAGAAAATCGGCCGGTGTCAGCTAAGAGGCTCTTTAAATGCCTCAGGGTTTCCCCGGCTTTCTTTACCCTTTTTCCTTCTTCCAGCTCAGGGAATCCGGTGGCTACCAGGTAGCTTCTTTCTTGGCCGTGGTCAACGACAACAGCGGCATCATAGAAGGCCAGATAACATTCCGGAAGCTGCAGGTCATCAATGGCCGTAGTCGGCAGGCGCTCGATGAAATGGCAGAGGTCGTAACTGAAATAGCCAATCGCACCACCGGCAAAAGGTATGTCAGATGGACAGCCATCAAGATAATATTTGTCCAGCAATTCCCCGACGACGTCAAAGGGATTG
>JBARQF010000279.1:0-2550 GCA_049643605.1 Dehalococcoidales bacterium | reverse complement strand
GCTGACGATGACCATGACCAACGCGGCAAAAACCATAGAAGCTTTGAAAGCCGCCGGGGTCAGAGATAAGGTGAAGGTAATGGTTGGCGGGGCACCCACCACGGCGGAGTGGGCGGCACAGATTGGTGCCGACGCTCATGCCAAGGACGGCCCCATGGCGGCAATCGTGGCGGCAGAGCTGATCGGGAAATCATAGAGACATAGACGGCGGTGAGAAAAATGAATGGACTGGAACGGGTAATGACGGCACTCAGGCTTCAGGAGCCGGACCGGGTGCCCCATTTCGAGCGTATTGCCGGAAAAGTAAGAGACGGCATACTGCCAGGCGCTTCCGAGGAGGACTTTGTCGAGCACATGGACCTGGACGGCATCAGGTTTATCGACCGGACGCATTCCTGGAGCTACGAGACGGTAGACGAGGCTAAAAAGATAAAGCGCGACCAGTGGGGCGGACTCGTCCGCTACACATCGGAAGATAACCCTGTCCCGGTGGAACCGGCCATCAATTCGGAAAAAGACCTGGAGAACTATGTCCTGCCTGACCCTGATGAGGAATGGCGTTACGAATATTTAAAGCAGCTGGCAAAGCGGTTTAAAGGTGAGCGGGCCATTGTCGTCGGGGTGACCGATATTTTTGCCCTGGGCAGGGAGAATTTACTCGGCGACATAGGCTATTTCCGCGCCATGGTGAAGAATCCCGACTTCATTTACCGGACCAGTGAACTCCTACTGGACTATCAGATGAAGTACATGCGGAACTGCAGTGAACTGGGCGTCGATATCTTCTGGGTAAACGGGGACTGGGCGATGACCGAGCGACCGATGGTCTCCCGCGAGTTCACGGAAAAGTTCCTCGCGCCGCCGTTCAAAAAACTCGTTGATTATGCACACAGTCGGGGGGTTTCCGTAATCAAGCACACCGATGGCAATATCTGGCCCATCTATGACACTATCATTGATGCCGGCACCGACGGACTTCACCCCATCGACCCCATGGCCGGGATGGATATCGGCGAGGCCAAGGCCAAATTCGGCGATAAGGTATGTCTATGTGGTAACGTGAGCTGCGCCTTCAGCCTGGTCTCGGGGACAGAAGAGGAAGTGCGCCAGGAGACCAGGGAGGTAATCAGGAAGGCGGGGAAGGGTGGGGGGCTTATCTGCATGTCCAGCAACTCGGTTCATTCCGGCGTCAACCCCAGGAACTACCTGGCGATGGTCAAGGCCATTCGGGAATTCGGGCAGTACCCCCTCGCGCTGGACTAGCCGTTTAAAGCAATGTAATGGCTAATGGGCGGTCAAGCGCCCGCCGTCAATGTTGATGGCCTGCCCGGTGATGAAGCTGGCCTCGTTCGAGCAGAGAAAGGCGATTACGCTGGCAATTTCATCAGCAAAAGCCGGCCGCCGCAGTGGCGTGAATGGTATGGCGTCCTCATGCACGAGCCTGGCCGCTTCTTTCATGTCAATCCCTTCTTTCCGGGATGTTTTCCATACTTTCTCCGCGTACATCATGTCGGTGCTGACGCGCCCTGGACAGACGGAGTTCACGCGGATGTTATGCGGGCCGAACTCGATGCCCAGCACCTGTGTCAGGCCATTGACGGCGAACTTGGAAGCGCAGTAGGCGCTGGTATTAAGGTCTCCCATCTTGCCCCCCCGCGATGATACGTTAACGATGGCCCCGCCACCGCCCCGCGCCATCATGTGCCGCAGCACCGCCTGGCAGCAATAGAAGACACCGTCCAGATTGGTGTCCAGGATGCGGTGCCAGATTTCGTCGGTGGTCTCAAGGAATGGCGCCCGCTGCAAAACGCCGGCGTTGGCCACCAGGTAGTCAATATGCCCGAATTTGTCAAGAGCTTGCTTCACCATATCTTCCACCTGCTGGCGGTCAGAAACGTCGGCGGGGGTAGCCAGCCCACGCACGCCATATGATTCAATCTCCTCGACCACGCTGTCCAGGCCCTTCCAGCCCTCGGCCTTTTCCTCCCCGGGAAGGTCTTTTGTGGGGCGGTATCTGCCGCTCACTATCACATCTGCCCCGTTCTTGGCGAATGTAACTGCCGTAGCGTGGCCGATGCCACGTTTGCGCGCCGCGCCGGTGATCAGAACCACCTTGCCTTTGAAATCGTACATCAGTACCTCCGTGTATCAGATTGCGTCTATCTAATGCGCCGTCAACCGCCCGCCGTCAACATTGATGCTCTGCCCGGTGATGAAGCTGGCCTCGTCCGAGCATAAAAAAGCTATCAGGCTGGCAGCGTCGTCGGGGTAGCCGAGGCGACCCAGAGGAGTGGACTGAACCGCATCGGCGTGGATACCATGGGCGGCTTCAGTGACGCTTATTCCTCTTTCGCTGGCTATCTGCTTGGCTTTTGTGTAGTCGCTCAGGTCGGTGAGGAATCGACCCGGACAGATGGCGTTGACCCTGATGTTGTGGGGTGCCAGATCGAGCGCCATGACCTGGGTCAGGCCGACAACGCCGAATTTGGAAGCGGTGTAAGCGCTCACGTTGGCCCGTCCCATTTTGCCCGATAGTGAAGCCACGTTGAC
>JBARQF010000278.1:0-3989 GCA_049643605.1 Dehalococcoidales bacterium | reverse complement strand
ACTTATCATTGACCCGGCGGATGAAGCGGGGAACATCATGCAGAGCGTCGCCGAACTCGGCTTAACCACAAAACTCATTGTCCTCACCCACGGGCATTGCGACCACATCGCCGGGCTGAAAGAAGTGAAGGAGGCCACCGGGGCAAAAATCGCCGTCCACAGCGGTGATGCCGAATATCATGGGCAACAGGCTCTGGCGATGGCTCTCGCCTTCGGTCTCTATTGCCCGACTCCCCCACCCCCGGACAGGCTGCTCAAGAACGGCGACGGCATAGATATCGGCGGTCTTCATTTCGAGGTGATTCACACGCCCGGCCATTCGCCCGGCGGCATCTGCCTGTTCGGAAACGGTGTCCTCTTCAGCGGCGACACTCTTTTCAATTACGGCATCGGTCGCTACGACCTGCCCGGCGGGGATTACGCGCAGCTTATGAATAGCCTTCAGGTCAGTCTGATGGCTCTGCCTGACGAAACCGTCGTGTATCCCGGGCACGGCCCGAAGACGACAATTGGAGCGGAAAGACGGAGCAATCCTTTTCTGCAGGGTTAAAAATAAGGCGGAGGCTGTGCCTCCGCCTTATGGATTTCCCCTAAGTTGGGAATTGCATCTTCGCTTTACAGATTCACCAGCGTAATGAAGACAGGGCCGAAGATGACCGCTACTTTACCAACCAGCTTGATGAGTATATTCAGAGATGGCCCGGCCGTATCCTTGAACGGGTCACCGACCGTATCGCCGATAACGGCTGCTTTATGTGCCTCGCTGCCCTTGCCGCCGTAGTTTCCGGCTTCGATGAATTTCTTCGCGTTGTCCCAGGCACCGCCAGCATTGGCCATCATCACCGCCATCAGGAAACCGGTGAGCAGCGACCCGACAAGCAGCCCCGCCACCGCCTCCGGACCGAGGGTAAAGCCGAGAATAAGCGGCACGGCCAGCACCAGGATTCCCGGCAGCATCATTGATTTTAATGCCCTCTTGGTAGCGATATCCACGCAGGCTACGTAATCGGGCTTGGCCGTCCCTTCCATCAGCCCCTTTATCTCCCGGAACTGCCTCCTTACCTCATTGACGATAGCAAAACTACCAGACCCTACGCCACGCATTGCCAGGGCGCAGAAGACAAAGGTGAGCATGCCGCCAATCAGCACTCCGGTGATAACCGCCACAGTGGTCAGACTGGCCACTTCAATTTTGGCCACCGCAAAGTAGGTCGCCAGCCAGGCCAGAGAGGCCAGAGCCGCCGAGGCAATAGCAAATCCTTTGCCCAGCGCCGCCGTGGTATTGCCCACCGAGTCGAGAGCTTCACAGCGCTCTCTCACTTCCTTGCCCAGACCGGCCATCTGGGCAATGCCGGCCGAATTATCGGCAATCGGCCCGTAGCAGTCCATTGCCAGCAGCATTCCCAGATTGACAAGCATGCCCATAGCAGCGATGGCAATGCCGAGCAGGCCGCCGAAAACGTAGGCCAGCACTGTCGCTATCGCCACGAGCATGATTGGTATCACTGTGCTCATCAGGCCGCTGGCAATGCCCTCAATAATGGTCACCGCCGCCCCACTCTCCGCCGCCGGAGCTATCTTTTTCGTTGGTTTGTGCTCCGCCGATGTGAAATATTCCGTTGCCAGGGCGATAAGGAAGCCAGCGATGAGACCGGATACCAGCGCCCAGAAAAGCCCCATTTCGCCGACGTAAAACCAGTTAATCAGGCCGCTGGCGATTATCATCAGCGCGTTGCTCACGTATACGCCCCGGTTCATGGTGGCGTGTGCCCGAGCAACCTGCTTCTCAAAGTCGGCTTCAACTTCTTTCGGCCTGACCGAGAGAGCGCCGATAATGGAAACCACGATGCCGACCCCGCTCAATGCCAGAGGCAGGAGCATGCCTTTCACCGTACCGAGAACGATGACCCCCAGCACCATTGAGGCGGCAATGGCTGAGACATAAGATTCATACAGGTCAGAGCCCATGCCGGCCACGTCACCCACATTGTCGCCAACGTTATCGGCAATCACCGCCGGATTGCGCGGGTCGTCCTCCGGGATGCCTTTCTCCACTTTGCCCACCAGGTCAGCACCGACATCCGCACTCTTGGTGAAGATGCCGCCCCCCGCCCTTAAAAACAGGGCCACCGACGACGCCCCGAAGGCAAAGCCTAGCCAGACGTGGCTGTCCTCCCAGATAAAGGCAACGATGGCAAGGCCGAGCAGCCCCAGCCCGACGACGCAGAAACCCATCACGGCGCCGCTGGAGAACGCGATTTTCAGCGCTCTGGCCCAGCTGCTGATGGCGGCATTGGCCGTTCTGGCATTGGCCAGCGTGGCGATGTTCATCCCCAGCCATCCCGCCAGCGCCGAGGTAAAAGTGCCGCAGAGGTAGGCGATGGCGACATATGGTTTCGGGTCAATGAATACCGCCAGGATGATGAATACCACCACGGTGAAGATGGCCAGGGTGTAGAATTCGCGGCGCAGAAAGGCCATCGCCCCCTGCCGGATGGCATGGGAGATTTCACGCATTTTCTCATTGCCCGGGCTCTCGCGCACAATCGTAGCCACCAGATAGCCCACAAAACCGAGAGCCAGCACGCCCGCCAGAATAATCAGTATACGCAGAACCAGTGCTTCCATACTCTAGACCTCCTGAAATACGACTCTCAACATTAAAAAAGAAGGCAGGTCTACAACCGCCTTCTATAACTTCACTTTATTATTATTCGCTTGCTCACTGATGATGCTAGTTTAGCGCATTTTCCGATTACGGTCAATGAGCAATTACTTTCCATCTCCTCTTATTTGTTCCAGCCTGTTTTCCAGGTCTTTCTGCCTCATGATAAGAGTGAGGTCGCTGCGCGTTCTCTCCAGCACACCGCGAACCATATCGGTGGTTCGCCTGAGCCCGCCGGTAATGGCATCGGGGAAGTCAATGGTTACCAGAATGCTGTAGGCATCGTCCATTACCCGCAGCAGTTCCTCGCCCCGGGATACATCGTCCCGCCTCATGCTGTCCAGCAGGTAGCGCCTCAATTCTCCCACCGCCTCCCCCAGCCCGTTCAGGTAAGCGGCGTTATCAATGCCCAGTTCCTCAGGGGAAGGCATCGGTTTTCCGTTTACCACGGAGAGAAGAATGCTTCCCTCCGCATATTCCTTCTGCGCATCTCTGAAAAAGCCGGTGTTACTCAGTGCATTATAGTCGGCCACCGTCTGCTCAGTTTCGCTGAGCAACCTTCGAGCCGTCTTCAGCAGTTCCACTGCCCGCTCGAATTCCTGCCGGTGCACGGCACGAATCGCCTGACTGCAGTTTCGAATCACCTCGCGGCAGCCGGGCAATACTTTCTCCCGGGCCGCGTCCAGTTCGGTGAAATCGCGCCTTATCCGTTCGGCAATATCTTCCAGATTATCACTTATACCGCTCATTTTGTTACCTCAACCTGTTCGCTTATCTGGCGCGCCTCTGTCACGCCGCCAGCCGGCTCAGCAATTCCTTCTCTATCGTGTATAGCGAGAATCTGGCCTGTTTGTACTTCTCCGAATCCAGGGTCGTTTCCGGCAGTTTGGCCATTTCTTCCATAACCCGCAGCGACTCCTGCACCCGCCGCGAGTTGGCGATAACCACCGCCGCCAGGTCCTTCTGCCTGGCTTCGCCCGGTACCTCAAGGTCCTTACCAACATCACCGGCGGCGTCCCTGGCCTGAATGAACTGCTGTTCCAGCGCCAGCTCAACTCTCACCAGCCCGTGGCGCAGGTTTTTCAAGCTCTGGCTCAGGTCACCGCTGTTGAGTACCAGACGGCTGACTTCTTCCAGGACACGCAGGCCCTCGCCAATGCGGTTCAGATTGGCGTCAATGATGCGCAGCGTTGACCCGGGTAGTTTCTCCATTTTCAGGTGGGTTAATTCTAACACAGCCGATTAAGCGGGTAAAGCTGGCCGCGTTCTACATTTCACCAACGGCATTTTCGATAAGCTCAATGCGCAGTGGCCGGTTCTGTCG
>JBARQF010000277.1:0-1731 GCA_049643605.1 Dehalococcoidales bacterium | reverse complement strand
GTGATTCTTATATCGTGTAAAAAGCGACCGCTCCCTACTGGCGCAGTGACATCGCGCGGGAAGTCGACCTCATTGAAGAGGTTGCCCGCATTATCGGCTATGATAAAATCCCGACCACCATGCTGAGCGAGTCGATTCCGCCACATGGGCCGGCGTCCATGCTCGACCTGGAGCGGAAGATACGGGATACCCTGGTCGGCTATGGTTTTCAGGAGACGATAACCTATTCCCTTAACAGCCTGGAAATGCTGCGCCAGCTCAAGCCACAGACGCGGAAATTTGAACCGATGCCAGCCCGCCTGGCCAATCCCATGACCGCAGAACAGGAGTATCTGCGCCCCACCCTGCGGGTCAACCTGCTGGCAACCCTGGTCTCCAACCGGAGGCATGAAGAGGTCGGCATACGGCTTTTCGAACTGGGTAAGGTATACCTGCCGAAGAAAAACGAGCTGCCCGACGAGCCTGAGGTGCTGTGCGGCCTGCTCAGCGGCTCCAGGAATGGTATATCGTGGCTCGGTGATGGCGGGCAGCTGAATTTCTTTGACGCCAAGGCAGTGCTGGAGGGACTATTTAGGAAACTGGGCCTTTCCGCCAGCTTCAATCCGGGTGGTGATGAAAGCTTTCATCCGACACATCAGGCAGCCGTTGTCATCGGTGATAAAGAGGTTGGGGTCATCGGAGAGCTGCACCCCAAGGTAAATGCGGCCTTCGACCTTGCCGAAGCGGTCTATCTCTTTGAGCTCAACGTGACGGAACTGCTGCCCCTGGTTGACAGCCACCGCCTGTTCCAGCCGATACCGCGCTTTCCGGCCACGGTCAGGGACATTGCTTTGATTACCGATGTCGGCGTCAGCCACCAGCAGGCGGTTGATATAATCCGGAGCTTCTCACTGGTAAAAGACGTGACCATATTCGACGTTTACTCCGGGAAACAGGTGCCGGCGGGAAAGAAGTCGCTCGCCTACCGCATCACCTACCAGTCGCCAACCCACACCCTGACCGACGAAGAGGCGAACAAAGTCCAGGAGCAAATTTTAAAGAAGCTGAACCAGCAGTTCGGCGCCACTTTGCGCGGCTAGTCTTCAGGTTTCGACTTCTCGCCTTTTTCTTTGAGCTTTAACGTCTTCTTGACCAGCTCTTTCTCGTGGTCGTAGTTGATGACCCGCTGCAGCATGATTTTTTGCGTCTGCACCGGCCCGGCGCCATGCCAGGTGCCCACCCCGTGCAGCCCAGCCGTCCAGTTTTGCAGGAGCTTGGTAACCTTCATGATATTCTCGGTCGGCTCGTCCGAGCCGAAGGAGTAAAACTCTTCCACGTAGTCCTTGACCTCGGGGTTTTTGAGCTCTTTTAGAGAGGGAAGGGTAACGATAAGCCCCCCACCAATGTCGCCGGCCAGCGCCATCACCCGCCAGAAGGCGTTGCAGACATTGAGCTTGGCCACGTTGCCCATGAGTTCATCGGGCAGGAATACCCCTGAGCCGAGAGGCTCCTCAGTGCCGCGGCGGGCTGCCTCCAGGCCACAGGCCCGGCTCGTCTCCCGCAGCACCACCATCTCCGCCAGCTGTTCGTTGATGTGGGCCGCTTTCTCCAGCCCCTTGTACTCCTGAATCAGCCTCGATGCGCCGATAATCTGGTTCATGAAACCCACCTTGCACGTCCCGCCGCAGGTCATGCGGTGCGTACGGGCAAAGCGGGCCACCAGCTTGCCGGAATACCGGTACTCACCGCAGT
>JBARQF010000276.1:0-2137 GCA_049643605.1 Dehalococcoidales bacterium | reverse complement strand
ATGTGATGCCGACGTGATTGAACTGATGAAGCAGTACTGCGCGGAGAAAGGGTTCCTCTTCGGCTGGATTGACCGTACCAATGAGCCGGCGGAAGTGATGGCCAAGGACCGCAGTTCCATGCCCTGGAAGATAAAACAGCTGGTGGACAGCGCCGGCGGCGTACCCAGGCTGTTCTACGAAGGCGATGGCTGGGGCAAGGAGCCGCTCTCCGTGGCCCTCGGCGATACTGCGGTCGGCGTGGTAGACATGGCCATTGACATCGCGCGGCGTTACAAGAAGAAACTGGGCTAATCTCATCCTCTATAAAACCCAACTCGGGATAGCTTCTCTCAGGGAAAAAATCGTGGATAAAGTAGCCGTTGCCATGAGCGGCGGTATTGATTCCTCCGTCGCCGCCGCTTTGCTGAAAGAAAGAGGTTATCAGGTTACCGGCGTCACCATGCGAGTAGGCACCGGGGATAAGGCGGACACGTCACCAGACGCTGCTCCTGCCTTCATCAACGATGCCCGACGTGTGGCCGATGCGCTCGGTATTCCCCATCACGTGTTTGATTTAAGGGATATCTTCCACGAGAAGGTCATTGCCCCTTTCTGCCAGGAGTACCGCGCGGGGAGGACGCCGAATCCCTGCGTGCTCTGCAATCGCTATATCAAGTTTGACGCCCTCCTGGATAAAGCCAGATCGCTGGGAGCAGGCTGTATCGCTACCGGGCACCATGCCAGAGTGACCAGGGATGATGGTTCCGGCAGGGTGTTCCTCCGGAAAGGCAGGGACCGGCAAAAAGACCAGTCTTACTTTCTCTATGCGCTGACACAGGAGCAGTTACGCCACGCCATGTTCCCCATCGGGCACCTGACCAAAGAAGAGGTAAGGACAGAGGCAAGGGAGAGAAATCTTCCGACAGGCAGCCGGCCGGAGAGCCAGGACATCTGTTTCATTCCAAACAATGACTACGCCGATTTCCTCAAAGGCTTCCTTCCGCAGACGTCCGAGCCGGGACCCATACTGGATGAGCATGGAAACATCCTCGGCAGACACCGGGGAATCGTCAATTACACCATCGGTCAGCGCAAGAGACTGGGTATCGCCGCCGGAGAGCCACAGTATGTAATCGCTATTGAGCCGGAACACAACGCTGTAATCGTGGGCAACCGGGAAAGAGCGCTCGGTGACGAGCTTACAGCAACCCGGGTGAACTGGAGCGCCATTGCCCGACCGACCGAAGCAATAACCGCCAGGGCCAAGATAAGATACCGCCATCCGGAAGCAGAGGTCACCGTAACTCCGGTTGATAAAGATAGTGTTTCTGTAAAATTCAAAGAACCGCAGCTGGCCATCACGCCGGGCCAGTCCATCGTGTTCTATAATGGCGATAAAGTCCTCAGCGGTGGTACAATAACAGTATCCAGCAAGTTAATGGCGCCCGAGCCAGCGAAGGAGTATGCCAGTAATGGCTAGAGTCGTCGCCGTTTGCACCAGCCAGAAAAAAGGGACCCGAAAACAGGCCATCGCCGAAGGTCAGTTTAAAGAAGAGCATGGCATGGTCGGCGATGCCCATGCCGGCGTTCTGCCCAAACGCCAGGTCAGCTTGCTGGCAGTGGAAAGCATTGACAAGATGCGCGGTCGAGGTCTGGAACTCAATCCCGGTGATTTTGCCGAGAACATCACCATAGAGGGCATGAACCTGCATACGCTGCCGATTGGTACCAGGCTAACCATAGGCGAAGGCGTGTTGTTTGAAGTCACCCAGATAGGCAAAGAGTGTCACACCGCCTGCGCCATCCGCCGCCAGGTGGGGCAGTGCATCATGCCCGAGGAAGGTGTCTTTGCCCGCGTTATAAACGGAGGGAAAATCAGGCCCGGAGATGAAGTGTCGACTGGAGAACAGCAATGAACGATGCCAATGCCTTACTGACCGAAAAAATTTTAAAGCTGAAGAAGGAAAGAAATGCCGTTATTCTGGCCCACAACTACCAGCTCGGCGAGATTCAGGATATCGCTGACTTCGTGGGCGATTCTCTGGAACTGAGCCAGAATGCCGCCAAAGTGAAGGCTGATGTCATCGTGTTCTGTGGTGTACATTTCATGGCGGAAACAGCGGCCATCACCTGCCCGGAAGCAACCGTTCTCCTTCC
>JBARQF010000275.1:0-8813 GCA_049643605.1 Dehalococcoidales bacterium | reverse complement strand
CTAGTTTACGACCCTCCGGCGCGCAGTGGAAGTAGAAAGCATTATTTTCGTAGCCGAAGCAGACCGGCACCACGTAAGGCTCACTGCCATCCACGAGACCGAGCCGGCATACTCTTGCCTGCTTTATAATTTGCTCTATCTCAGCGGGGTCAGTGATTTCCTTCTCTTTTTTCCGCATTGCCCGTTTTACTTCACAATCTCGTCGGGATGAGTGATTCGGCCGGTCACGGTACTGGCGGCGGCAACTGCCGGATTGGCGAGATACACCTCCGATTTGGGATGTCCCATTCTGCCGACAAAATTGCGGTTGGTGGTGGATATACAGCGTTCACCTGCCGCCAGCACACCAGTATGGCCACCAAAACATGGCCCACAGGTAGGTGTGCTCACCGCAGCACCGGCCGCAATGAATATCTCAATAAACCCTTCCTGTAGAGCATCGGCATATACCTGCTGCGACCCCGGAATGATAATGCAGCGGACGTTGGGATGCACTTTCTTCCCTTTCAATATCTGAGCGGCAATCCGCAAATCATCATGTCGACCGTTGGTGCAGCTGCCGATAATCGCCTGATTGATTTCAATGTCTCCTGCCTCACTGACCGGCCTGGTGTTGGCTGGCGAATGGGGAAAAGCTACCTGTGGCTCCAGCCCGGTGACGTCATACTCGATTACTCTGGCATATTCAGCATCCGGGTCAGGTTCATATACATTATAGGGACCCCGTGCCTTAGCTTTTATGTAAAGTTGTGTTTTGTTGTCCACACGGAAAAGCCCGGCCTTGCCCCCGGCTTCAATTGCCATATTGGCCATGGTGAAACGCCCGTCCATGGGCAGAGCATCAATCGCTTCACCGGTGAACTCCATCGCCGAATAAAGCGCACCGTCAACACCGATGTCGCCGATGGTATGAAGGATAAGGTCCTTCCCTCCTACCCATTTGCCCAGGTTGCCGTGGTACACGAACTTTATCGTCGGGGGAACCTTCATCCAGAGGTCTCCGGTGGCCATGGCCGCTGCCATGTCAGTTGAACCTACGCCGGTGCCAAAGGCGCCTACCGCTCCGTAGGTGCAGGTATGGGAATCGCCGCCGATAACCACCTGGCCGGGAAGCACGATACCCTGCTCCGGCAGCAGCACATGTTCAATACCTGCTTTGCCAATTTCAAAGAACACGGCCTCCTGCTCGCGGCAAAACTCACGCATCATTTTGCCAATCTCGGCGGAGGCAATGTCCCGGGTGGGCATAAAATGGTCGAGCACCATCACGATTTTCTTGGGGTCAAAGACCCGGCTCACGCCGATTTTCTGGAACTCCTTGATGGCAATTGGGGCCGTGATATCATTGCCCAGGACAATATCTACCTTAGCATTGACGAATTCCCCGGCACTCACCTGTTTTCGACCCGTATGTGCCGCCAGTATTTTCTCAGCCAGATTCATCTTCATTTCCTTCCTTTGCTTTTCTCAAATGGATTCTATCCTCTCCAGCGAGGCATAATTAGCACGCCGAGAACAATAGCCGCGGCTACAACTGCTATGAGATACAAGCCCACTCCCGCCGCAAGGCCAATACCAGCCATCACCCAAATTGTGGCCGCCGTGGTCAGGCCCTCAACAATGCCCCCCTGGCGGTGCAGGATGACCCCGGCCCCCAGAAAGCCAACGCCAACCACCACTCCAGCAGCCACCCGTGACGGGTCACTGGCAGCGCCAAACCCATAAATGGAAACAAGGGAAACCAGAGCCGCCCCGGTTGAGATAAGAACGTGCGTTCTCATCCCGGCCTGTTTTCCGGCTCTTTCCCTCTGGTAGCCGATGGCCACTCCCAGAGCAGCGGCCAGCAGGAGGCGCAGCACCATTTCCAGTGCGATAGGCATCTCAGGCTCTACTCAGCTTTCTTTTTCGCGGTCAGCATCCGATTAAGGGCATTGATGTACGCTTTGGCGCTTGCCACTATAATATCGGTATCCGCTCCTCGCCCGGTATAGGTAACGCCATCACTCTCAATCCGGCATAGCACCTCGCCAATGGCGTCAATACCTTCGGTTATTGATTTAATGCTGAATTCGGTAAGCGTGTTGGGCATCTTAACTATCTTATCAATCGCTTTGAAGGCCGCATCAACCGGCCCGCTGCCCAGCGCGGCGTCAGATAGCGCCTGCCCGTCAGAGTCAATCATTACCACCGACGCCGTTGGAATGCCGCGGTCTCCACAGGAAATCTGAATGCGGTCGAGGTGATAAACCTCTGAAACCGTGCGCTGCTCCTCGGCAACCAGCGATTCGATATCCCGGTCGGTTATTTCCTTTTTCTTATCCGCCAGTTCCTTGAAAGCACGGAATACACGAGTGAAGTCTTCGTCTTCCAGAGTGTAGCCCAGCTCGGCCAGTCTCTCACGCAGAGCATGCCGTCCGCTCAATTTGCCCAGCACCAGGCTGCTTGATGGTATGCCCACGGTTTTAGGGTCCATGATTTCAAAGGTGATGGGCATCTTGATAACACCATCCTGGTGTATCCCGGACTCATGCCGGAAGGCATTGGCGCCAACGATGGCTTTATTCGGCTGCACGGAGAATCCAGTCAACTCGGTTACCATCCGGCTCGTTTTGTAGATTTGCCTGGTATCTATACCCGTATCGAGGTTAAATAAATCGCGGCGGGTCTTGATAGCCATCACGATTTCCTCAAGCGAAGCGTTGCCCGCCCTCTCCCCTATGCCATTGATGGTGCATTCCACCTGCCGGCACCCGTGCCTGACTGCCTCCAGGCTGTTGGCCACTGCCAGGCCGAGGTCATTATGGCAGTGCATACTGACCACGGTCTTTTCGATACCGGGTACATTCTGGAAAATACCATCGATGAGTCTGCCAAATTCCTCCGGAATAGCATAGCCCATGGTATCAGGGATATTGAGCGTGACGGCCCCGGCTTCGATAGCCACTTGAAGTATCTGGTACAGATAGGCCGGTTCAGTCCGGCTGGCATCCATTGGTGAGAATTCAACGTTATCGGTGTAGCCTTTCGCACGGGATACCATGTCACGCGTCAATTGCAGAACTTCATCGCGGTTTTTCTTCAACACGTGCATGAGGTGGATATCCGATGAAGATACGAATACGTGAATACAGGGATGTGCCGCACCTTTAACTGCTTCCCAAGCGCGGTCAATGTCGTCCGCATTTGCTCGCGCCAGGCCGCAGATGATGCTGCCACGTACTTCCTCAGCGATGAGCTTTACCGCCTCAAAATCGCCCGGTGAACTGATGGGGAAGCCAGCCTCAATGACATCCACACCGAGCTTCTCAAGCTGCCTGGCGATTTCAAGTTTCTCATTAAGGTTGAGGCTGCCGCCGGCTGCCTGTTCGCCATCGCGCAGTGTGGTGTCAAAGATGATTACTTTGTCCATCTCGCTCCCCCGTTTTCTATTGCTTATGTAATTGTCGTTAAGATTTCTGCTTATTTGGCCAGCCACGGCATCATCTTGCGCAGTTCAGCACCGACTATCTCAATCGGGTGCTCCCTGTCCTTGCGCGTGAGCGCATTGAATACCGGCAGACCAGCGTGGTTCTCCAGAATCCACTCACGGGCAAAGGTGCCGTCCTGAATCTCGCCCAGGATCTCCCACAGATTTTCTCTTACGCCTTCGTCAATTACCCTCGGCCCTCTGGTTATATCGCCGTACCGAGCGGTATGGCTGACCGAGTCACGCATGAAGCTAATGCCGCCTTTGTAGATAAGGTCAACAATGAGCTTGAGCTCGTTAAGGCACTCGAAGTAAGCCAGCTCCGGCTGATAACCAGCCTCCACCAGCGTTTCAAAAGTGGCCTTGAGCAGAGCGGTGACTCCACCGCAGAGTATTGTCTGCTCACCGAAGAGGTCGGTCTCGGTTTCCTCAGCGAAGGTCGTTTCCAGGACTCCGGCACGGGCGCAGCCTATGACCGCTGAGTAGGCCAGTGCCTTTTCTTTCGCCTGTCCGGAGGCATCCTGATAGACTGCTATCAGTGCGGGTACGCCCTGCCCCTGGGTAAAGAACTCGCGGAGCAAATTGCCCGGGCTTTTGGGCGCTATCATGGTTACATCGATGTCCGGCGATGGTATAACCTGGCTGTAGTGGATGGTGAAACCATGGGAAACCATGAGCATATTACCTTTAGATAATCCCGGGGCGATGTGCTCGTTGTAGATTTTCTGATGCAGGTTATCCGGAGCCAGCAGCATGATGATATCAGCCGCTTTCGCCGCCTCTGCCACCGAGGCTACCTTAACGCCGTCAGCTTCAGCCCTCGCCTTGCTCTTACTGCCTTCCTGAAGCCCTACAATCACCTCGCAGCCGCTATCTTTAAGGTTCAGTGACTGACCACGTCCCTGGTTACCATAGCCGATAACGGCAATCACTTTGCCTTTCAGCAAATTCTGGTCTACATCTTTCTCGTAATGCACCTTAGCCATATCTTTTTATTAAACCCCCTTTATCATTTACTCGCGCCTTTAGAATCTGCGCTAATTAAAGCTAATTAAAATTGAGACTGAATTTACAATAGCTTATATCCTTCCTTTCTAGTTTTTAACGGTTTTTCTTCAGCACGCAACTGGCCGGTACTTCCTCGCAGCATGGCGATGCTGCCTGTCCTGGCCACCTCTTTTATGCCAAAGCTCCGCAGCAAGCTTAGCAACGAATCAATCTTATCTTCATCGCCGGTTATCTCGATGGTCACAGAATCACCAGCCACATCGACAATGCTGGCACGAAAGATATCGACTATTTCAATTATTTCACTGCGGGTCGATGAGGTTGCCTTGACCTTTATCATCGCCAGCTCCCGCACCGTGATATTATCGTCAGTAACGTCGACAATCTTGACCACGTTAACCACCTTGCTCAATTGCTTTCTTACCTGTTCCAGAATACTGGCCGTACCATTAACCACGAGGGTCATGCGCGACAGGTCGGGCTGTTCACTATGTCCCACGGCAATGCTTTCAATATTGAAGCCCCGCCTTCTAAACAGGCTGGCCATACGGGTCAGCACGCCGGGTTTGTCCTCAACCAGTGCCACCAGGGTATGCCTCATCTTCAACAAATGCTGTCTCCGTATCTATTCCCGTAAAGGGCTATCTTCCTCACCTCATGCCACGTCTTTCGTGGTAATATCCAGGACCCTCACGACATCGACTATTCTTTCCAGCTGTCTCCGGACCTGTCCCAACATCACCGCCGACCCTGATACTACAATGGCAACCCTGGTCAGGCCGGGACGGTCGCTATCCTCAGTTTCTATGGTTTCGAGTACGTTTACGCTGTGTATATTGAAACCCCTTCTCCGGAAGACGTTGGACATGCGGTTCAAAACACCGGGTTTATCCTCTACCAATGCCAGCAAAATATGTTTCGTAGCTGCCATCATGCCACCTTTTTCGAGCCTATATATTGCTCACTTTCAGTGTCTTTGAATCTGAAATGGCCTTTATCGGTTGCTTGGGCTCCTCAATAACCTCGGCAACCGTTGCCCCAGGCGGAATCATGGGGTAAACGTTTTCTTCCGGCTCCACCTTGAAATCAATCAGGAACGGCCCGTTGTGTGCCATCGCCTGTTCGATTGCCGGAGCCACTTCTTCTTTACGCTTGACCTGCAACGCAGGCATACCATACCCTTCTGCAATTTTAACAAAGTCGGGGCAGGATATCGGTGTGGCTACATACCGCCCTTTATAAAACAGCTGCTGCCACTGCCTTACCATCCCCAGGTATCCGTTATTGATAATGGCTATCTTGACCGGCGTCTGTTCCTGCACGATAGTGCCCAGCTCCTGAATGGTCATCTGAAAACTGCCGTCACCGTCAATGCACCAGACCGCAGTATCGGGGCAGCCAACTTGAGCCCCCATAGCCGCCGGCAGGCCAAACCCCATGGCGCCGAGACCTCCGGATGAAAGCAGTGTATTGGGCTTATTGAACCAGTAGTGCTGTGCCGCCCACATCTGGTGCTGCCCGACTCCAGTCACAATTATGGCTTCGCCCCGGGTTTTTTCATAAATCTGACGGACCACATACTGCGGCAGAAGCCCATCGTCACCTCTGATATCGATTGATGGGTGTTCCTTCCGCCAGTCATCCAGCTGATTAATCCAGCTAAGGCGGTCAACAGGGATAAGCTGTTTGTTCAGTGCCTGTAAAACCATCTTGACATCGCCCACGATGGGTACGTCCACGCGGACGTTCTTACCAATCTCAGCTGGGTCAATATCAATGTGCACGATATGAGCGTGAGGGGCGAAGGCGCTTACTTTCCCCGTTACCCGGTCATCAAATCTCATGCCAATGGCGATAAGCACATCGGCGTTTTCGATGGCGTAGTTCGCGTAGACCATTCCGTGCATGCCCACCATACCATAGCTGAGGGCATGGCTCTCCGGGAAGCAACCAACGCCCAGTAAGGTAGTCGCCACTGGTACCTGTGCTGTTTCCGCCAGGTATTTCAATTCATCATATGCCTCTGAAACATTAACTCCTCGCCCGGCAATGATAATGGGATGCTTGGCCTCGTTAATCATCTTGGCCGCCTTCTTGATTTGTGCCGGATGACCCTGCAGTGTTGGTTTGTAGCCGGGTAAATCTATTTTGTCCGGATAGTGGAATTCAGTCTGCTCCAGAAATACGTCGCGGGGTATGTCAATTAATATGGGCCCGGGACGCCCGGTGCGGGCCAGGTGAAAAGCCTCTTTGATTATTGTCGCCAGTTGGTTCACATCCATGACCAGATAGTTATGTTTGGTGATGGGCAGCGTTATACCGGTAATATCCGTTTCCTGAAAGGCATCGCGGCCGATGAAATCCCTCCGGACCTGGCCGGTTATCGCGATTACCGGGACCGAATCAAGAAAGGCGTTGGCAATGCCGGTAACCAGATTGGTTGCCCCGGGACCGGAAGTGGCAAAGCATACGCCTACTTTTCCCGTCGCCCGCGCATAGCCGTCAGCAGCGTGTGCTGCCCCCTGTTCGTGGCGTACCAGAATATGCCGGAGCTTTGGATACTGCGGCAGGGTATCATAGAGTGGAATGACCGCCCCACCGGGAAAACCGAAAATAATATCCACCCCTTCTTTTACCAAGCTTTCACATAAAACCTGCGCACCTGTCAGCTTCATGGCAAGCCTCCTCTAGCCTCCGAATACCGCTCCGGTACTCGCCGAGCATACCTTCTCGGCATAATATCTGAGATAACCGGACTTTGCCTTCGGTTCAAACGCCGGCAACTGCGCCAGGCGTTGTTCTATTTCCTGCTCCGTCAATTCTACTTCCAGTTTGTAATTCGGAATATCAACCACAATGGTATCCCCTTCTTCCAAAGCGGCAATTGGACCCCGGCTTGCCGCCTCCGGAGAAACGTGACCGATGGCAGCGCCGCGAGAACCTCCGGAAAAGCGCCCGTCGGTTATGAGAGCAACCTTATTATCTATTCCCAGACCGCTGAGAAGAGAGGTGGGGGTCAGCATTTCTCTCATGCCCGGACCGCCTTTCGGTCCTTCGTAGCGGATAACGACCACGTCTCCTTCTTTTATAGCGCCGTCCATAATGGCCCTGGTTGCTTTCTCCTCGGAGTCAAATACCCGGGCCGGCCCGCGATGCGAGAGCATTTCTTCCGCTACCGCCGACCTCCGCACTACAGCGCCCTCGGGAGCAAGGTTGCCAAATAGTATCGCCAGCCCGCCGGTGGCCGCAAAGGCATTATCAACCGAGCGTATTACATTACTATCCAGAATCCGGCTGCCGGCAATATTCTCGGCCAGTGTTTTACCGGTCGCTGTTTTCAAATCGAGCTTCAACAGTCCTTTTATTTCATTCATTACCGCCGATATACCGCCAGCATGGTTCAGGTCTTCAATGTGATATTTGGTATCTTTATCCACATATGCCGGCGACAGCTTGCAGAGGCAGGGTGTCTTCTGGCTTATCTCGTTGACCAGCGTCAGCGGAAAAGCAGAGCCCGCCTCGTGGGCAATAGCCATAAGGTGCAGCACCGAGTTGGTGCTGGCGCCAAGCGCCATATCAACAGTCAGGGCATTGTAAATGGATTCCTTGCTGAGGAAATCACGGGGTCGGACGTCGTCCGCCAGCAGTCTCATTACCGCGCGCCCGGCATCCTTTGCCAGGCCACGCCGTCGGGCATCTACCGCCGGGATGGTGCCGTTGCCCGGCAAGCCTATCCCTAAAACCTCAATCAGGCAGTTCATGGTATTGGCGGTAAACATGCCCGAACAACTGCCACAGCCGGGGCAGGCGACCTGCTCCATCTGTTCCAGCTCTTCCTCGGTCATCTTGCCGCTGAGAACCTTGCCTACTCCCTCGAATACCGAGATGAGGTCAACCTTTGGGCCAGCGCTGCCGAAGCGGCTGGCCAGCATGGGCCCACCGCTGATGAAGATGGACGGGATGTTCAACCGCATTGCCGCCATGAGCATCCCGGGGACTATCTTGTCACAGTTCGGAATGAAAACAAGGGCGTCAAAGGCGTGTGCCTCGGCTACTGTCTCCACGGAATCGGCAATCAGTTCCCGACTGGGCAGGCTGTATTTCATCCCGGGGTGGTTCATAACAATGCCATCGCACACGGCAATAGTATTAACCTCAAAAGGAACACCTCCCCCCTCTCTTACACCCGCCTTCGCCGCCTGTGCAATGTCACGTAGGTGCATATGCCCGGGAACAATCTCGCTGTAGCTGTTGATGATACCGATAAACGGCTTATCCATTTCCGAGCGGTTGCAGCCCAGAGCGTATAGCAGAGAGCGGTGCGGCGCCCTTTCTATTC
>JBARQF010000274.1:0-7305 GCA_049643605.1 Dehalococcoidales bacterium | reverse complement strand
GGCTGTGGCAAAGCTGGCTGAAATCGAAGATGTCGAGCAACAGTGCCGCCGCTGCGATGCCCGATTTCTGAAATCAGAGAAAACTATATCCCTTGATTACCTGGACCGGGCGTATCTCATAAAATATCCTGAAGCCGAGGTCACTTTTCAGGATACGGATGAACATGTTACACTCGTGGACAAAATACTCCTGCTTCACTACTTTACGCAGGCAAAGGGCACGCCTCTCTCCGGCCAGCTCATCTCATTTAAAGAGCTCTCTGAAGGGGTCGGCTATTTCCCGACCTTTTACAACCGGGCCATCAAACCGCTGGTCATGCATTTCGGAAACGAGCCGGAGCAATTGCTGGAAATGGCGAAATCGGTCGGCGGACGCAAGGCAGATTTCGGCGATGCCTCGGTGACCATCAATGCCTTGAGTATGGTGCCGTTGACGCTGGTGCTCTGGAAAGGCGATGCCGAATTCTCGCCTGAAGGCACCATCATGTTCGACCGCACCATCACCGATTATTTACCTACCGAGGATATTATAATTCTCTGCCAGAACACCAGCTGGCGGCTGGTGAAACTGCTCAGAGCCAGAAACAATAACTGAACTGGAAAGGTGTAGGACGGGAAATGAGTACACTGACCATTGACGGACAGAAGATTGAAGTCGGCGAGGAGACAACCCTCCTGCAAGCGACGATGTCGGCGGGAATTTACATCCCGGCCATCTGCGCTCACCCCATGCTCACTCCCGACGGCTCCTGTCGGCTGTGCCTGGTGGAAATCGAGGGGACGGAGGAACCCGTCACCGCCTGCAATACCAGGGTTGCCGCGGGTATGGTGATCCACACGGATACACCTCAGCTACAGGAAGCTCGAAAGGAAGCGCTGAAAAGACTCCTTGCCCATCATCCCTGTGAATGTCTTGTCTGCGAGCGGCGCGACCGCTGCGGGCCGTACGATATCTGCCTGCGCAACGTGGCGGTCACCCAGCGCTGCGTTCTCTGTCCCTATAACGGCCAGTGCGAGCTGCAGCAGGTCGTCGACTACATAGGGCTGGAAGGAGAAGAGCTTGCCTGGCAGTACCGCGACTTACCGGTTGACCGGGACAACCCTCTCTTCGAAAGAGACTATAACCTCTGTATCAGCTGCGCCCGCTGCGTGAACGCCTGCAAAGAAATACGCGGCATAGAAGCCATCAAGATGTCGGAACATGACGGCGACCGCTGGCCGGAACCATCAGATGGAAAGTCGCTCGTTAATTCCGGATGTAAATATTGCTGCGCCTGCGTTGAAGTCTGCCCCACCGGGGCGCTGGTTGACAAGGTGGCCAAATGGCGGCCGGAAATAGACCATGAGGAACTGACCAACCCCTGCAGCTATGCCTGCCCTGCCCATATTGACGTCCCCCGCTACGTCAGACTCTGCGGTGAGGGCAGATTTGCCGAGGCGCTGGCCGTCATCAGGGAAAAAGTTCCCTTCCCCGGCGCACTGGGTAGGGTCTGCATACATCCCTGCGAACAGGCCTGCCGTCGCGAGGCTTTAAACGAGCCAGTTTCCATCAAGTTCCTCAAGTGGGCCGCGGCGGAGCGCGACGACGGCCAGTGGCAGCAGCACTCCAGGAAATCTTCACCAACCGGCAAGAAGGTGGCTGTCATCGGCGCGGGGCCGGCCGGGCTTACCGCCGGCTACTACCTGGCCAAGCAGGGACACGCCGTTACCGTTTTCGAAGCTCTTCCCGAGCCCGGTGGCATGATGCGCGTCGGTATTCCCGACTATCGCCTGCCGCCGGAAAAACTCAACGCCGAAATTGACGTTATCAGAAAAGCCGGCGTTGAAATAAAACTGAATACCAGAGTTGAGTCAACTGAAGACCTCTTTGCCCAGGGCTATGACGCCATCTTCGCCGCTCCCGGGGCACACCAGGGTATGAAGATGGGCGTAGAAGGCGAAGACACCCAGGGCGTCTTTGACGGCGCCACCTTCCTCCGGGAGGTCAACCTTGGCCGGAAGATGGACACCGGGAGTCAGGTTGCGGTCATCGGCGGCGGAAACGTCGCCATCGATGCGGCACGGGTCTCCCTCCGCACTGGCGCGAAGAAGGTGATTATTGTTTACCGCCGCACCCGGGCGGAGATGCCCGCCAGCCCGGAAGAGGTCGAGGCTGCCCTCGAAGAAGGGGTAGAGATAATGTTCCTCGCCGCGCCGGTGCGCATTGACCGCACCGGAAAAACGCTGAACCTGGCCTGCATCCGTATGGAACTCGGTGAGCCGGACGCCAGCGGGCGTCGCCGGCCCGTCCCCATCAAGGGCAGTGAATTCACCACCGAGTTCGACTCCGTTATCGCTGCCATCGGCCAGACGCCGGATATCCCCGAAGGTTTCAAGCTCAAGCAAGGCAGGGGCAACACCATTCAAGCCAGCGCTGATACGCTGGCCACCGGCAATAAAGGGGTCTGGGCAGGCGGTGATGCCGTCAGCGGACCGGCTTCGGTTATCGAGGCCATCGCCGCCGGCCGCAAGGCGGCATCCTCTATTGATAAGTACCTGGGCGGCACGGGAGATATCAGCGAAGTCCTGGCACCGCCGAGCGAACTCAGCCCCTGCGTGGGCAAAGATGACGGTTTCTTTGATTGGGCCCGGGCGGTTATGCCGGCGCTGCCGGTGGAGAAAAGAAGCAACAACTTCGAGGAAGTTGAGCTTGGCCTCAGCAACGAAGCGGCAGTGCAAGAAGGCAGGCGCTGCCTGCAATGCGCCGTACGTTGCACCATCACGCCGCCATCACTGCCACCCAAGCCGAGTAAGAATAAATCCAGACTTCGGCAAAAGGTTGCTTCCAGGTGATGGATGAAGTCAATATAACTATCGACGGACGGGAAATCAGAACGGGTAAGGGTACCCTTCTGCTCGACGCCATCCTGGCGGCAGGGATATATGTTCCCAACCTGTGTCATGACCCTGACCTTGAGCCAACGGGTGACTGTCGCCTCTGCGTGGTGGAAATCGATGGCCTGCCAGATTTACCCCTCGCCTGCACCACGCCGGTCGCCGAAGGTATGGTGGTCCGGACCAATACCAGGCAGCTGAATGAAGCTCGCCGCGCCGCCCTGGAACCAGTCCTCGCCGAACACCCCAGCGAGTGCCTTGTCTGCGACCGCAAGGAGCGCTGCCAGCCTTATGATATCTGCTTGCGCAACGTGGCGGTAACCGACCGCTGCGTGCTCTGCCCCAAGAACGGACACTGTGATTTACAGAAGGTGGTCGACTACCTGGGCATAACCGAGCTGCCCGTTCGTCCCAAAACAAGGTCGCGCCCGGTTGACTACAGCAACCCTTTTTTCAAAATCGACCGCAATTACTGCATCCTCTGCCGCAAATGCGTTCGCACCTGCCATGAAGTCACTGTGGTGGGCGCCATCGAGATAAAGAGCCAGGAAGACCGCGAACAGGTCAGCCCCGTTGACAGTCCTTCCCTGTTTGAGTCCGCGTGCCGGTCCTGCGGCGAGTGCATGGTGCGCTGTCCGGTGGGCGCTCTGATGCCAAAGATGTCCCTCCAGCCGGACTATGAAGTAAAGACCACCTGCCCTTACTGTGGCGTTGGCTGCCAGATGTATCTCGGGGTAAAAGATGGACAGGTTATATGCGTCCAGGGCGACAGGGAGAATGATGTCAATCGCGGCCAGCTCTGCGTCAAGGGCCGCTTCGGCGTTACCGAGTTTGTCCATCACCCTGACCGTCTGAACTACCCGCTGGTCAGACGCAACGGGGAATTCAGTGAAACAACCTGGGACGAGGTTCTCGACGAGGTGGCGACACGGCTGGGGAAATATAAGCCGGAAGAGGTCGCCATCGTCTCCTCGGCCAAGTGCACCAACGAGGAAAATTACCTGCTTCAGAAGCTGGGGCGGGCGGTCATCGGTACGCATAATATCGACCACTGCGCCCGCCTCTGACATTCCCCCACGGTGGCCGGTCTGGTCACCACCTTCGGAAGCGGGGCGATGACCAACTCCATCGGCGATATTAAAGATTCCGCCTGCTTTTTCGTCATCGGCAGCAACACCACCGAGGCTCACCCGGTCATCGGCTTTGAAATCAAGCGCGCGGTGCGCCGGGGCACCAAGCTCATCGTGGCCAATCCCAGGGAGATAGAGCTGGTTCGTCACGCCGATATCTGGCTGCAGCATCGTCCCGGCAGCGACGTCGCCCTGCTGATGGGCCTGTGCCGGGTTATCGTCGATGAGGATTTGCTGGACAAAGACTTTATCAGTGAGCGCTGCGAGAACCTCGATGCTTTCAGGGAATCGCTGTCTAACTTTGACCTGGATACGGTGGAGAGAATTACCGGCGTGCCCAAAGAAAAGATAGCGCCGGCGGCCAGAATGTACGCCACCAATCACCCGGCGGCTATCTTTTACGCCATGGGCATCACCCAGCACTCCCACGGCACGGACAATGTGATTGCCGTGGCCAATCTGGCCATGCTCACCGGAAATATAGGCCAGGCAGGGGGCGGAGTCAACCCGCTGCGCGGCCAGAACAACGTCCAGGGCGCCTGCGATATGGGCGCGCTGCCCAATGTCTATCCCGGATACCAGGCAGTGGCTAACGAGTCGATGAAGGAGAAATTCGAGGCGGGCTGGTCCTGCTCGCTGCCTGCCGCCAGGGCCGGGCTTACCTTGACCGAAATGTTCGAGGCCGCCCACAACGGCCAGATAAAAGCAATGTATGTCATGGGTGAGAACCCGGTGCTGACCGAGCCGGAAGCAAAGCACGCCATCGAAGCATTGCAGCGACTGGAGCTGCTGGTGGTCCAGGACTTTTTCTTAACCGAAACCGCCCAATATGCACACATCGTCCTGCCCAGCACCACCTTTGCCGAGAAGGACGGCACCTACACCAATACGGAGCGAAGAGTGCAACGGGTAAGAAAGGCCATTGAACCGATAGGCAATTCCCGGCCGGACTGGTGGATTATCGGTCAGGTCGGCCAGCGCATGGGCAGCGACGGCTTCAGCTTCAGCGACCCGTCACAGATTATGGCTGAAATCTCCGGGCTGACACCGAGCTACGGAGGCGTCTCCTACCATCGCCTGGAAAAGGGAGGCCTGCAGTGGCCCTGCCCCACCGATGAGCATCCGGGAACGCCCATTCTGCATACCGAAAAATTCACCCGGGGCAAGGGACAGTTCGTGCCGCTGGAGTACAGGCCATCGGTGGAGTCCCCCGATGAAGACTACCCGCTGGTGCTCACCACCGGTCGCAGTCTGTTCCACTACCATACCGGCACCATGAGCCGAAAAGTGAAAGGCCTCAACGCCTTTCACAGCGAAGAGCTGGTAGAGATAAATCCGCAGGATGGTTCGGCGCTCGGCATTGCTGAAGGCGAAACCGTGAGAGTGGTTTCCCGACGCGGCGCAGTTACCGCCAGAGCCAAGCTCACCGAGGCTTCCCCGGTTGGCGTTGTCTTCATGACCTTCCATTTTGCCGAGAGTCCCACCAACCAGCTGACCATATCGGCGCTGGACCCCGTGTCCAAAATACCGGAGTTCAAGGTCTGCGCCGTCAGGATTGAAAAGGCCGCCGTTGTCGCCAGGTAAAACGAACGCCCGATAGGACCGGGGCTGCAACGAGAACTCCACTCCCCTCTCGTGGTATGATACATATACGCTAACAACCTGCCGAAGCGCCTTTTTTCGCAGAAAGGAAACCGCCATCAGAAGCAGATTCAGTTTGCGCTCTCTCTTTAGTGGACTGATGCCCCTGTTCGTGCTGGCTCATCTTTCCCATCACCTGGTGACCGCCCTGCCGGTGCCGCTCCTGCCCTATATTCGCGATGAATTCGCCCTGGATTACACCCGCGCCGGATTCATCATATCGGCTTTCGGCGTAGTCTATGGTATCTGCCAGCTGCCGGCGGGATGGCTCGCCGACCGCTTCGGACCCCGTATATTGCTCACCATAGGCATCGTCGGCGTAGGCGCCACCGGAATACTGGTCGGTTTGTCCCCCAACTATCTTGTATTGCTCGCTGGCCTGGTGCTGATGGGCATACTGGGGGGCGGTTATCATCCCTCCTCCACCACAATGATATCTTCCGTGGTAGAGCCAGGAAGCCGCGGCCGGGCACTCGGCTTTCACATGGTCGGCGGCAGCTTCAGCTACTTCCTGGCACCGCTCATTGCGGCTGGACTTGCCAGCGTTCTGGGCTGGCGCGGGCCGTTCATCGCGCTGGCCATTCCGGCCATGGGCTTCGGCGCCATGCTCCATATCATACTGGGGAAACGCGTGCCGACCCGGAAATTAGCGACCAGAGAAACCGGAGACTCCACGGAAGCTCCACCCGCTCCCGGGCATAAGCGCCGCCTGATAACCGTGATTGTACTTAGCTCTTTCACCCAGGCACTGGTAATGTCCATCGTTTCTTTTATCCCGCTTTTCCTGGTCGATACTTTCAGCACGGGTAAGGAAACGGCGGCGGCTTCGATATCCCTCGTGTACCTCATGGGGCTATGGGCGGGGCCATTTGGCGGCTATCTCTCGGACCGCTTTGGTCGGGTGGCGATAATCATAACCGTGTGTGTTATGGCCGGCATCGTAATTTACCTGCTCAACATCGCGCCCTACGGAATCGGCACTGCTGTTGTGCTGGCTGCTATCGGCATTCTAATGTACATCAACACCACCAGCGCGCAGGCGTACATTGCAGACCAGACTTCAGCCAGAAATCGCTCCACAGTGCTCGGTTTCTACTTCTTTGGCAATATGGAGGGCACCGGGGTATTGACCCCAGCCCTGGGCTACCTGATTGACCACCTCGGCTTCCATACCAGCTTCACCATCAGCAGCACAGCTATCGTGGTGGCACTTGTCGTCTGCTCTTCAATCCTGTGGCTGAGCCGGAGGTAACCGGTATGATGTTACCCGGGAGTGCGGAATATGGCCACGATGATTGAGATGGGCGTCACTGCCTTAAAACTCACCATACTTCCGAAACATGATTTGCATGATTAATATACCACCTAAAATAAAGACAAACCCAATTACGGATATGTTAAATACATCCATGTATAACCCCGTAAGTGCCAACACCCCTCCCCCCAACATACCGCCTATTGCAAAGCCTGAAATCAGTTTCCTAAAAAAGTAAATGATATCCATATCGCAGTATAGAAAATTATAATCCTATCTGGTGGGATGTCAATACCCTGTCGACTTCAGCGGTAGCATCTACCTATACGAGGCTCCTCATCACCAAACTTTCGAGGTGTGGCCTACCCTTAAGTACTTGCTTCAAAGGTACTAATTCACTATGTC
>JBARQF010000273.1:0-2750 GCA_049643605.1 Dehalococcoidales bacterium | reverse complement strand
TATTTCTTATTCTGGCCGACATACTGGCGCGCACCGCGCTGGCGCCGACCGAGATACCTATCGGTGTCATCACGGCTATTTGTGGAGCTCCCTTCTTCCTGTACCTGTTGCGGCGTCGGAAGCGGGTGATTTTCTGAGGCGGATATGATAACGATAGAAATGCAGAAAGTATCGCTGGGCTACAATCGCAGGGCAGTCCTGCAGGACGTCGACCTGCGGGCAAAGCCGGGGGAGATAGTGGGGCTGATTGGCCCGAATGGCTGCGGGAAGTCCACCATGATACGGGCGTTAAGCCGCATCATTTCCCCGTTTTCAGGGCGGATTCTCGTCGATGGCCAGGATATAACCAGGTTATCCCGGCAACAGCTGGCGCACTTAATCGGGGTGGTACCCCAGATGCCGCTACTGCCCAGCGCCTTTACCGCTTTTGAGATAGTGCTTATGGGCCGCAATCCACATCTCGGGTTTTTGCAGTATGAAGGGCCGAAGGAAATCGCCATCACCTGGCAGGCTATGGAGAAGACGGGCACGCAGTCTCTTGCCGAGCGGAGGGTGAGCGAGCTTTCCGGAGGGGAAATACAAGGTTTGCTCATCGCCCGTGTCCTGGCCCAGGAAACGAAGGCGATTCTTCTGGATGAGCCAACGGCAAATCTGGACATTGGCCGACAGGTTGAAATACTCGGCCTTATCCGGAATCTGTGCTCCGATAAAAATATGACGGTGCTTGCCGCTCTCCATGACCTGAACCTGGCGGCGCAGTATTGTGACCGACTGGTTATGCTTAACGAGGGTAGAATATACGCCGAGGGGACACCATGGGAGGTCATTAACGAGCGAAATATCGCTGAAGTCTATGGGGCCGGGAACAGTGTCTACTCTCACCCGGAGAACGGCCTGCCCTGCGTTTTACTCAAGGCGGATAACGGCAGACCCCCCGGACCGGGTGATACTGATAAGAAGGGCTTTAATCCAGGTTAAATGGAAATTTTATTCATATTGTTTCTGGCAATAATAATTGATTTTGTTTTCGGCGACCCGCCGGATGCTATCCACCCGGTGGCGTGGATGGGCAGGGTGGTTTCATGCCTGAAAAAAAGATTGAAAAGCCGACACCGTGTCGTTCAGTTCATCTACGGTATGGGTATGGTGCTTTTTGTCATGGGGCTGTTTGCGGTGCCCGTTTACTTTGGGCTGCAATTTCTGAGTGGCTTCAACACCGTGGCCTACATCGTGGTCGGGGCGATAATTTTAAAGCTGTCCTTTTCCGTAAAAGGACTGCGACGAGCCGCGCTGGTAACAAAGGGGCATTTATTGCAGGACAGACTGGACAAGGCCCGTTTTGAACTCAGGGCGCTCGTCAGTCGCGATACCGGTAAATTGACCCGTCCCAGGATAATATCAGCGGCAGTGGAATCGGTGGCGGAAAATATCAGCGACAGCTTTGTAGCGCCCCTGTTCTATTTTCTGCTTTTCGGCGTTCCCGGGGCGGTTGCCTATCGGGTGGTCAATACCCTGGATGCTATAATAGGTTATCACGGTGAATATGAGTACCCTGGCAAGTTCGCCAGCCGACTGGACGACGTGCTCAACTTCATCCCGGCCAGGTTGACGGCGCTGTTTGTGGTTCTGGCGGCTTACCTGGCCCGAAAAAACGGAAGGAGGTCCTGGCAGGTGGCGCTCCGCGAGCACAGCAGAACGGAAAGCCCGAACGCCGGCTGGCCGATGGCGGCGATGGCGGGAGCTTTGAACATAAAACTGGAGAAGACCGGACATTATGAACTGGGAGAAGCATCGACCGCTCTTCAGCCGGAAACAATCGACGGTGCACTGAAATTGATGTATATCGCCGCAGCTTTATGGATAGTGACCTGTGGTCTGGCAGGAGGTGTTTATCTTGTCCTTGCGACCTAGACCCGAAGTACGAAATGTAGAGGCATGTCCCCACGGCGGGATGAATTACGCTGAACTGAAAGGCAGTGGTATCTCTCCTGAGACCCTGCTCGATTTCAGTGTTTGTACCAACCCTTTCATGCCTCCGCCGGAGATAGAAGAAATGCGGCTCGGCGATTTTGCCATCGGCCAGTACCCTGATTCAGAAGCCGCCGGACTGAGACAGAGGCTGGCTGATAAGTTAAAGGTTCAGCCCGATAATATCATAATCGGCAGTGGCACCACGGAGCTTATCCGCCTCATTGCCCTGGCCTACTTGGATAAGGACGACAGCGTCGTGATACCTGAACCCACCTACGGCGAGTATGAACTGGCCAGTCGCATTGCCGGAGCCAGGGTGGTCAAGCACCGCTTGAGAGCGGAAGATGGTTTTGCCCTCCGAATTGATGAGATGGACAACCTTATCAGCCAGTGCCGACCCAGAGCGGTTTTTATCTGCAATCCCAACAATCCCACGGGTAAATACCTGTCACGACAGGAAGTGGAGACGGCTTTGACGACAATCGGGGACGGCCTGCTCGTCCTTGACGAAGCCTATCTTTCTTTCGTGGAGAAGACCTGGGCGGCTATCGAGTTAATTCACAGGGGTAACATGATATTATTACGCTCCATGACCAAAGATTACGCCTTAACCGGCCTACGCCTCGGATATGCCATCGCCGGGGAAGAGATAGTCAACACGCTGCGGAAGGTCTGTCCTCCGTGGAACGTAAAAATCGTTGCCCAGCAGGTCGGGACTCGGGTTCTGGAGCACGAAACGGCTCTGAATGAGAGCAGGCAAAAAATAGGCGAGGCGAAGC
>JBARQF010000272.1:0-1689 GCA_049643605.1 Dehalococcoidales bacterium | reverse complement strand
GCGCCCAGCACGTCGATATTCTCCTGGGCGAGGAGGGGGGTGGTGGTGGCAATCCAGCCGGCGCCAATCTTCTCTTTCAGTTCCATCACAATGCGGCTGGCCACCTTCTTCCCGATGCCGGGAATCACGGTCAACAAATCAACGCTGCCGGTGGCGATGGCGGTCACCAGGTGCTCCACGCTCATTCCCGAGAGCATGGCCAGCGCCAGCCGGGGGCCGAGCCCGGAAACCCCGATGAGCAACTGGAAAAGCGCCAGTTCTTCCGGTGAAGCGAATCCGAAGAGGGCAACATTGTCCTCGCGGAGATGGAGGTGGGTGTAAAGGTGTGTCTCCTTGCCGACCGCGCCGATGGCGCTCAGGGTGGAGGTGGGCATGAAGACCTGAAAGCCGACGCCGTTCACGTTGATGACGGCCGAGTCGCCGCCCAGCGATTCTACTTTACCGTGCAGGCTGGATATCATTGTTTCTCTCCCTGCCTGGCGAGAAGCTCGCTCAGGTGTATCTCGCGAAGGTGGCAGATGGCCACCGCCAGGGCGTCGGAAGCGTCATCGGGTTGGGGGGCTTCGGCCAGACCGAGCTGGAGTCGGACCATCTCCTGTACCTGTGCCTTGCTGCTGGCGCCGTAGCCGGCGACGCTCTGCTTGACCTGGGTGGGCGTGTAATCGTAGGTGGGGATGTCCTGGGTGGCGGCGGCGAGGAGGGCAATGGCCTGGGCCCTGCCGATGGCCAGCGCCGAACGGGCATTGTTGGCGACAAACGGCTGCTCCACGGCGACCATGTCCGGCTGGTAGCTCTGGATAAGGCATAGAAGCTCGCGGTAGAGATAACACAAACGCTCCCCGATAGGGGAGCGCTCCGAAGTCTTTAATGCGCCGAAGTCAACCAGGGATAAGTCATCATTGTTGCTCTCCACCACCCCGTAGCCCATGGTGACCGTGCCCGGGTCAATACCTAAAACTATCATTGCGGATAACCATCAACCGGAGGCCTGTAGCTCGTACTGCTCCAGAGCCGCATCGGGGAAGTCGGCATTGCTGGACACGTGCTGCACCTCATCAAGTTCCTCCAGCTTTTCCAGCAGCTTCATGGTCTGCAGGGCTGCCTTATCTTCAAGCTGGACCGTTGTCTTGGGCACCTTGAGCAGTTCCGCCGAGGCGATGGGAATGTTCTTCGTTTCCAGTGCCGACCTGACCGTCTCAAGGTCTTCGGGCATGGTGTAGATTTCCACGTAGTCGCCCTCCGTCTTCACATCGTCGGCGCCGGCATCAATGGCGTTCAGGGCTAAATCGTCGGCATCAAGGCCGACCGCCTTGACCGAAATCAGGCCTCTGGCGTCAAAAATCCAGGACACGCAGCCGTTCTCCCCGAGGCTGCCGCCGTGCTTGGTGAAGGTGCTGCGGACGTCCTGTATCGTCCGGTTGCGGTTGTCGGTGAGAGCTTCCACAAGAATGGCGATGCCGCTCGGGCCGTAGCCTTCCAGAACCAGTTCGGTGAGGGTCATGCCTTCCAGCTCGCCGCTGCCCTTCTTGATAGACCGCTCGATGTTGTCCATCGGCATGTTGTTATCACGGGCCTTCTGGACGGCAAGTCGAAGGCGAAAATTGGTGTCCGGGTTGCTGCCGCCTTCACGCACGACCACAATTATCTCACGGGTCAATTTGGTAAAAAGCTGACCGCGACGGGCATCGG
>JBARQF010000271.1:0-11383 GCA_049643605.1 Dehalococcoidales bacterium | reverse complement strand
CTGGCCAAAGAAGGTATAAATGTACGCCTGCTGGACATGCACACCCTCAAGCCGATTGACGAAGAGGCGATAATCAAGGCTGCGAAAGAGACCGGCGCCATCGTCACCGTGGAAGACAGCAGCATTATCGGTGGCCTGGGTGGGGCCGTAGCCGAGATAGTGGCGGAGAACGCACCGGCGACGGTAAAACGGGTCGGCATCCAGGACCGCTTCGGCCAATCGGGTACCGTGCCGGAACTGAAAGAAGAATACAAAATATCCGCCGGGGATATCGCCCAGGCGGTCAGAGAGTCGGTCAAGAAGAAATAGATGGTGATTCGCCCATTTTATCTGCCAAAGGAGAGGTGATGAAAAAACTCGGTTTTATCGGCCTGGGCAATATGGGTAAAGGGATGGCTTTGAACCTTGCCAGGGCAGGCTACCCTCTGACCGTCCATGACGTACGGCCCGAGCCGGTTCAGGAACTGGTCAAAGCCGGCGCCAGGGTGGCCGGTTCCCCGCGTGAGGTGGCCGAAAATTCAGAGATTGTCATCACCATGGTGACCTCATCTCCCCATGTAGAGCAGATAATGTTTGGCGATGATGGCGTCCTTGCCGGTATGAAAAAGGGCAATATCATAATCGATATGAGCACCATCGACCCGATTGTGACCCGCAAGGTAGCCGCCGCGGCCGCCGATAAGGGAATCGATATGATGGATGCACCGGTGAGCGGTGCCCCGCCCAAAGCCGCTGACGGCACCCTCTCCATAATGGTGGGCGGTAAAAAAGAACTCTTTGACCAGTATAAATCAATACTGGACGTTATGGGAGAGAAAGTCATTCACGTTGGCGAGGTGGGCATGGGTGAGGTGGTCAAGCTGGCCAACAACCTGGCCGCCGCCATTGCCGGCGTGGGTGTCTTTGAAGGCTTCCTGTTTGGCGTCAAGCTCGGTGCCGACCCCAAAGTTCTCTACGAGGTCATGAGTGCCAGTTCCGGAAATAGCTGGGTGCTGCAGACTCGGGTGCCCTACCCCAATGTCATCCCCGGCAGCCCGGCCAACGATGACTTTGCCCCCGGCTTCACCGCCGACCTTATGGCCAAAGACCTCGGTCTCATCCTGTCGGCAGCCGAGGCAACTAAAATTCCGCTGCTGGCCGGCAGCCTGACCCGGCAACTGGTTGAGGCGGCCCGAGCCGCCGGCTACGGGGGCAAGGACTGGTCAGTCATCGCCAGGATAATGCAACAGCTGGCCGGAGAATAAACCTAACACCTGTACTCCAGCTACCCAAAACGCCACTTCAGTGGAGGAATGGGGCTGGAAACCGGAGTTCCCGCTTAATTCAGCGAGGGCCTCTTATCCGCCCAAGGCGCCGCCTGCTCATACGCCGCCGCCGCTTTCAGGAGAGCGGTCTCACCGTGGTGCCTGCCCACGATTTGCAAGCCGACCGGCAGCCCTTCTTCTGTCCACCCACAGGGAACCGATACTGCCGGATGCCCGGTCATGGTGATGGCGTAGGTCAGCATGGCCCAGTCCAGGTAGTGCTTCATGGGCTTGCCCGCGATTTCAGTGGGGAATTTTACCTCGGCAGGGAACGGCGGGATTGGCGCCGTCGGCATTATAAGTAAATCATATTTGTCAAAGAATGTCTTCGCCCGGTCCCATATCTCGGAACGCTGCCGGTGCGCCCAGGCTATCTCCTGAACCGTCAGCTTCAGCCCCTGCTCGATATTGCCCGTCACCAGCGGGTTCACCCAGCGCTGGAATTCGGGGTCGTTCTGGTACTGGTCTCCGTACACGGCGACAAAGCGCACTCCCCGCAGGATTAACGCCGTTTCTTTGGCCCCGGTAAAGTCAGGGCAGTCTTCCGTAACCTCGCAGCCCAGGCCGCGAAATACGTCAATCGCCTTTCTTGCCTCTTTCAATACCACCGGGTCAACCGGCATCAGGTTCAGGTTGTCAGTCCAGGCGATTTTCAGGTTCTTAGCCCCGGGGTTTTGTGCCGACTGGAGGAAGGGAGTTGCTTCCCTGGACAGGGATACCGGGCTCCTGCTATCCGGCCCGGAAATCGCGTCCAGAAACAGCGCGGTATCCGGTATGGTGCGGGCAATCGGTCCCTGCACCGCCAGGTCGTCCCAGTTGAGCGGACTCGGGTGATGAGGTATCCGGCCCGGTGACGGGCGGAAGCCAACCACCCCGCAGAAGCTGGCCGGCACGCGCAGCGACCCACCAAGGTCACTGCCCTGGGCCAGAGGCCCTATGCCGGCGGCCACGGACGCCGCCGCACCCCCGCTGGAACCACCGACGGTGTAAGCAGTATCCCAGGGATTGCGCGTTATGCCAAACACCTGATTGAAGGTGGAGGCGCCGGCGGCAAATTCAGGCGTGTTTGTCTTGCCCATGACTATGCCGCCCTCTTTCTTTACCCTTTCCACCAGCAGTTCATCTTCGTCAGGCACGAAGTTCTCATACAGCTTTGAGCCGAAGGTGGTGCGGATGCCCGCGGTCATGTTAACATCTTTTATCGACACCGGAAGCCCGGCCAGCAACCCGGCTTCTTTACCCTGCATTATGGCCGATTCCACCTTTTTTGCCGTCTCCAGAGCCATCTCCGGCACAAGAGTACCGTAGGCGTTAATCGCCGGGTTAATCTTCTCAATTCGCTCTAAAAATATCTTTATAAGCTCCGTCGGAGAGATGGCCTTTTCCCGGAGCATCTCTCTTAATTCCACCGCCGGGGTGAAACAAAGGTCTTCGGCACTCAGGTTACCCTTTGCTGCCATGATTCAATTCTCCCTTCCGTTTACATTGAAGTTTGTTTACCTTCCCACTTTTTCTCCTTGAGCCACTGCTTCCGGTCGGAGCGGAAGTTCTCCCACTCCACATAGCCTATGGGCAGGCTGATGCCTCCATCCACAAGCAGCGTTGTTCCGGTTATCATCCGGGCCCGCTCTGACGCCAGAAAGACCACCGCATCCGCCTGGTCCTCCGGGTAGGTGAAGTCCTGCAGTGGCGTTGACTGGAGCGTCTTCTGCTTCACATCCGGCGATATCCGGCCCAAGACCACCTCGGTCATGGTGGGCCCGGGGCAGACGGTGTTGACGTTTATCTTGGAAGGGCCAAGCTCAAAGGCGCAGTGGCGGCCGAAGCCAATGACGCCGGCCTTGGCGGTGCTGTAGGCAATCCCCCCGTACATGGTCATCCTCAAGCCGGCAAGAGAGGCGACATTGACGATTTTACCCCCGCCTCTCTTTTTCATAACTTCCGCCACCGCCTTGCAGCAGTTAAATAGCCCTTTCATATTGATTTCCATCGTCCAGTCCCATTGCGATACCGGCATGTCCTCCAGTAAATAGGCATGGTCGCCGCCCACATTGTTCACCAGTATATCAATACCGCCCCACTCCGCGACAATACGGTCGACCATTTCCCCGACCTCGGCTTCCTTGGTCACGTCAGCTTTGAAAGCCATTACCTTCTGTCCCAACGCCTCTATCTCTTTTGCCGTTTCATCGGCCGCCTGCAGGTCGGTCAGGGCGATATCAGCCCCCTCCCTGGCCAGCGCCAGGCAGATAGCCTTGCCCAGCCCGCGGCCGCCGCCGGTTACCAGCGCCACCTTGCCTTCGATTCCAGAATACATTGACTTGGACATCGTCTATCTCTCCTATATTTTTCTCAAGATTTCTGAATTTAATAAATATTTAGAGCATGGCGACGGAAAAGCCGCCGTCCACGGGAAGCGCCACACCGGTAACATAGTCAGAGGCCTTGCTGGCCAGGAAAACGGCGGTCCCGGCAAGGTCATCCGGCATACCCCATCTCCCGGCCGGCGTGCGCGTGTTAACCCGCTCTTCCAGCTCCGGCATGTCCTTTTTTGCCCTTCTGGTCAGGTCAGTATCAATGAAACCGGGAAGAATGGCATTAACCTGGATGTTGTCCTTTGCCCAGGCATTGGCCATACAGCGCCCCATCTGCACGATACCGCCCTTGCTCGTCGAGTAAAGCATTACTTTGGCCGCGCCGAAGATGGAGGTCATGGAGCCGGTGTTGACTATCTTGCCCCCACCGGCGGCTTTCATCGCCGGATAGACTGCCTGCGAGCAGAGAAAGGCGCTGCGCAGGTTGACATTCAGCACCTCTTCCCACTCATCTACCACATATTCATGCGGGAGCTTGCGGATATTGGTACCGGCATTATTGAACAGAATATCTATCCGCCCGAATGTATCCAGCACCTTCTGCACCATGTCTTTTATCTGTTTTTCTTCCCTGACGTCCACCTTCACTCCGAGCGCCTTCACGCCGAATTCGTCCTGTAGCCCTTTCACCGCCTCGGCCGTTTTGGCCTCGTTGCGGGCGGCAATAGCCACATTGGCCCCCGCCGAGGCCAGCCCGCGCGCTATCCCCAGACCGATGCCCCCGTTCCCTCCGGTCACAATCGCTACCTTGCCCTTTAAGTCGAAAAGGTCTTTCATTTTTGTCCTCCTTGAACCATTATTATAATTACGCTTTATCTTCGTTATTTCTGCGGCTCAATGATAACTTTAATAGAATCGCCGGCTTCAGCAACCAGCTGGAAGCCCAGGCCCGTTTCTGTCAGAGCCAGGCGATGGGTAATCATCTGCCGCACCGGAATGGTGCCAGCCCGAATTATCTCCAGCGCCGTCTGGTAGTCGTAAGGGGCGGCGCCATAGCTGGTGGTCAGCGTGATATCGGTACGCCAGAAAACCTCATTCAAGGAAATCGGGATGGAGACGCCGGGGTCTGTGGGCGCGAAGAGCAGAATTGTCCCGCCGCGCTCTACCGACTGTAATGCCTGGTCGACCGCCGCGGTAGCGCCGGCGCACACTATCACCAGGTCGGCCAGGTAGCCATCATTGGCCTCACGCAATCGGGCCGGTAAATCTTCCTGCGCATGTATCGCGGTATCGGCTCCGAACCGTTTCGCCGCGTCCAGTCGAAACCGGTTAATGTCCGTCGCCACCACCCGACCGGCCCCCAGGGTTCGAGCCAGCTGCAGGTGAAGCAGTCCGGCAATACCGCTGCCGATGACGAGCACGCTGTTGCCCGATTGCATTCGTGCTATCCTCTGCCCACGGAGCACACAGGCTAAAGGCTCAATAAATGTGGCCTCTTCATAAGACATCTCATCGGGCAGGCGGAACACGCCCCGTTCAACGTTTATGGCCGGCAGGCGCACATATTCCGCAAAGCCGCCGGGGTCAAAGTTCGTCTTGCGCAGGGTATCGCACATGGTGTGATGGCCCCTCAGGCAGTAGTAGCAGGTATTGCAGGGCACATGGTGCGCCGCCGATACACAGTCCCCTTCTTTGAAGTTCTCTACCCCACTTCCCACCTCCACAACCTGCGCCCCTACCTCATGCCCCAGTATCAATGGTGCTTTATCCAACCGATACCACTCCATGACGTCGCTGCCGCAGATGCCACTGGCTTCCACCCGCAGGAGCAATTCACCGGGGCCAATTTTCGGGACGGGCATTTCTTCAATGCGAATATCCCGGTTGTTATACCACACGGCCGCGCGCATGCTCTCTTTGTCCACACCGGTCATGATTTCTTCGCCCCGCCGGCTTTCTCGCTATCGTATATTTCCTGAGCTTTTTCTGGAGTTGCGTTCTGGTGCACTACGGCACGAATCGCTTTTATCATGGCCACGGGGAATTCATTCTGCCAGATGTTCCGGCCCAGATTCACCCCGATGGAACCTTTTTGCATACCGTCATGAACAAATTCAAAAATTTCCAGCTCCGTATCAACCTGGGGCCCACCCGCCATGACCACCGGTACGGGACAACCTCCGGTTACCTTTTCGAACTCTTCGCACCAGTACGTCTTGACCACCCGCGCCCCCAGCTCAGCAGCGATGCGACAGGCCAGCGCCAGGTAGCGGGCGTCCCTTTTTTCCATCTCCTTGCCCACCGCCGTAACCGCCATCACCGGGATGCCGTATCTTTCCCCGTCATCAACCAGTTTTGCCAGATTCAACAATGATTCCTTCTCATAATCAGAGCCGACGAATACGGAAATGCCCACGGCGGAAACGTTAAGCCGTATAGCTTCTTCCATCGACGTGGTAATCCCTTCATTGGCCAGGTCTTTGCCCACCATGCTGGTGCCCCCGGATACCCTGAGAATAATCGGCTTGCTACTACTTGGGTCAACTGATGAGCGCAAAACTCCCCGGGTGACAAAAAGGGCATCCGCATAAGGCAGGAGAGGCTCAATAGTCTTACCCGGCTCTTCCAGCTTCCGTGTCGGCCCCTGGAAGTACCCGTGGTCAATAGGTAAAAAAAGCGCATGCCCATCGGGCTGGATTAACTGTGCCAGACGATTCGCCATTCCCCACTCCATCTCACGTTCTCCTTTCCATTTTAGCGATGCAGTATCTTTAATTTATTTAACAGGCGCTTATTTGTCAACTAAGAATCAGGTTTGACAAGCATGTGTGGAAAAAACTACCATTACATTTGGCACATAGAAAAATAACAAAGGAGTTACATATGAGCACAATTGCATTGATGGGTGCGGGCGGTAAGATGGGTCTGCGTATTGCCAGCAAACTGAAGGACGATGCCGACTATAAAACACTGTACGTTGAGATAAGCGATGCCGGTAAAGCCGACCTAGCGGAGCTGGGCCTTTCGGCAACTTCACAGGACGAGGCGCTCCAGCAGGCCGACGTCGTTATCCTCGCTCTGCCGGATAAACTCATCGGCAAAATATGCAATGATATCGTCCCCAAGGTCAAGAGCGGCACCATGGTCATGGGTCTGGACCCGGCAGCGGGGTATGCCGGAGTATTGCCGGAGCGAGAAGATATCAGCTACTTCATCAGCCATCCCTGCCACCCGCCGATGTTTGGCGAGGAAACGGACCTGGAGGCACAGCGCGACTGGTTCGGCGGGGTCAAGGCAAACCAGAACATCGTCTGCTCATTGCACCACGGCCCGGAAGAAAATTACGCCAAGGGAGAGGCCATCGCCCGAATCATCTTTGCCCCCGTGCTGCGCGCTCACCGCGTCACCACCGAGCAGATGGCAGTGCTTGAGCCGGCACTGGTTGAGACCCTGGTTTTGACCTGCCTTATGGTCGTCCATGAAGCCATGGAAGAGGTCATCAAGATGGGCCTTCCCAAGCAGGCGGTGCTTGACTTTCTGCTCGGTCACATTCGTACCACGGTGGCTATTGTTTGGGATTTCGCCGGCGCCCCTGCTTCTGACGGAGCCAAATTAGCCGCCGCTCAGGCGATGAAGCAGATTTTCCAGCCCGACTGGAAAAAGATTCTGAAAATCGAAAACGTAAAAAAGAGCGTCAAGGATATTACCGGAGCGATAGAATAACCGGAAACGGTCAAGCCACAATAGCTTAAAATCACCTCTGTCGTGGTCGATAGCTCCTTGGCAGTCTCCTGAAATAAGTGAGGGCACCCTTTAAGGTCCGACTGATTTCTCGCGGCCCGAAAATCAGTTGCCTCAGTTTCATCAGTATGTACCGGGGGCGGAGATAATATTCTCGGTTGGCCCGCAGGCAGAACGCCTCGACGTCCCCGGCGGGAAGTCCCGGTATATTGAGCACGCTGCGATACATGCCGCCTTCGTCTGCCCAGTCAGCAAAGTTATCGGCCGTAAGGTAGTCATTTTCCTTTGCCCATCGATAGGCTTCCGTTCCCGGATAGACGAGCAGCGGGAAAAACTGCATCGTATCGCAGTTCAATTGCCTGGCCATTTCCAGGCTCTTCGCCATCGTCTCCGTTGTTTCTCCGGGGTTTCCGATGATGAAGCAGCCGTGAACCAGCAGCCCTGCCTTTCTGGTATCGCGCACAAACTGCCTTATCTGCGCCACCGTTATCCCTTTCTGCATCCGGTTCAGCGATTCCTGGTCGGCACTCTCAAACCCGACAGTGACCAGCCGGCAGCCGGCCTTCTTCATCCACCGCATCGTCTCCAGTTCCAGGCTAACCCGCACGTTGCAGTACCACTTTATCTTTATCCCCCGCTCGATTATCTGCCGGCATATTTCCCTGGCTCTCTCCGGGTCGACGGTGAACGTATCATCCTCAATGCCGATTTCCTTAACATCGGGCAGATTCTCGGTTATCCATTGAAACTCATCGACCACGCTGGCAGCGCTGCGCGGTCGGTACTGGCGACTGTGAAAAGTCTGCGGATAGACGCAGAAAAAGCACCGGTACGGGCAACCGCGACCGGTAATAATCATGACCATGGGGTAGTTGGCCGCCGCGAAGTAATAGTCGCGAACATCAAGGTGCCGTTTATAGACCTCGCTGACAAAGGGCAGCTCATCTACGTTCTCAATCAATGCACGGGGTCGATTATGAACTATTTCACCATCTTTCCGGAAAACAAGCCCGTCTATCGTTCTCAAATCTCCCTTTTCCCCAAGACAGACAGCGAGGTCGCGTATCGTATAGTCATACTCACCGACGGCGACGGCGTCCACTCTTTCGCTCAGTTTAAGCGTCTCCTCCGGCAGTGCCGAGGGGTGGGTACCCACGAGAATCACGAACGAGGCGGGGAATTTTTCCTTGAGCTGTTCGGCTACCTTCACATCGCTGTAAATACTCGGGGTGCTGGTATCGACCACAATGAGCTGCGGAGGCTCATTTTTTATGCGTTCAATAACATCACCAACGGAAAGCCCCTGCGCCGGAGCGTCAATGAGCCGGATCGAAAAACCTTTTTGCTCCAGGACTCCGGCGGCATAGGCGAGCCAGAAAGGATAGTATATCGTCCCGCCGAGAGTAACCGCCGGGCTGCGCGACGTTCGGGAGAACCTGCCCTTGAAGGGAGGATTCAACATCAGGACGTTCACTTCGGCTGTTCCCCTGCTGGCCTGGGCATTTTACGCGGCAGAAACACCTCTTTCCAGAACCCAAGTGTATAGCAGAGGTGCTCAAGGACAAAGACGACCGGAATGGTAACCAGGTATCTGATTTTCCGCTCTCTAATGGCGAAGTACAGACCGTGCAGACCGACCATAACCAGATATAACCCGATAATGGCCACCAGAATCCAGTGGCTGGCGATTAGCGTCAGCAGAAGCAGTGGCGCCAGCAGCGGCGGCAGAACCGGCCAGTCCCAAACGCCGCACTCCTTCCTCCAGCCTCCGTAGCGATACATATTCCTGGCAAACTCCTTTAACCCGCGGCTGTGGTCGTGGATAACGGCGGCATCCCTGACATAACGCAGCTTGCCCGATTTCAGCAGCCTCGCGTTCAACTCTGTTTCATCAGCACCGGACAGGTCAGGGTCAAAGCCGCCAGCCTGTAACAGGTCGCTCCTGCGATACATGCTGTTGCACCCGCTGATGCTTTTCACGAAGCGCTCCGAAAACGAAGCCCCGCCCTGCACAGAGCGACCGCTACCCAGAAAGGTGGCCGAGGCCAGGTTAATGGAATTCGTCCATATTCCCCTGCCGATGTTCTGTATTCCGCCACCAACGCCGACAATGCCTTCCTCAAAACCAGCAACCAGATTCTTCAACCAGTCTTTGCCGGGAATGCAGTCACCGTCGGTGAAAGCGAGATATTCACCCTCAGCCTGCTCCACGCCAATCTGCCGGGCAGCACCGGCAGCACCGTAGTCCTGGTCGAAAACCTTCGCCGGAAATTTCTGCGCCCTTTCCACGGTGCCGTCCGCAGAACGGCCATCAACCACAATCACCTCGTGTGGAGAGAGCGACTGTGAAAAAACCGCCTCCAGACACTTCTCTATCTTTCCGGCCATATTTTTCACCGGAATGATAACCGATATCTTCGGTGATTTTGAAGCCATCAATGAAATCGTCCCATTCTATTTACAGCGATTATTTGTACCGGACCAACGTGTTATCTGGCCGTGATTTATTTTACCATTATAACCCAGACAAAATAGGAAAATCATGAGCCTATATTAATGCCATTCTCTGATGATAACCAAAATCAATCATTACCACACCTATGGTCAGGATATAACAATGTTTTAATAGAAGGATTTCCTGATGCCAGTATCCTACTTTGGTCATAGCCGAAAAGATATTGATAGTCCTTTAAATTAGCTATGACTCCATTTCTTTACTTAGATATTTCACTATGTATTACGCCTCAATATCCTGATAAATTCCCGTAAGCAACCTTATTTAGCGCTAAATGTCAGAAAAAAAATGTAAAAGTATTGACATTTGGATATTTAAGTACTTACAATTAAGCTGCTTAAAAGGGCGAAGAAAAAATGGGGGTTTTATGATGAGGAAAATCAATACTAAAAAATGGATTAAACTGGCAGTGATGATTGCCGTGTTTGCCGCCCTATTATTGCTGCCGCAACCGATACAGTACTACACGGCGTACGGTCAGGGCTATGGCTCTACCGGGTTAGCACCAGGAACCACCGGTGGAGGGCTCGATGATATTACTACCTCAGGAGGCGTATTTACCGAGGCGGTTACTTTTGAGTCGGAAGACGGAGACCTCGCCCTCTCAATTCCAGAAGATACCGTCGGTACGACAGAAGACGGTGACCCTCTGCCTTCAATAAGCATAACCAAAGAGCTTAGTGCTCCGGCCGCACCGGAAGACGCGGACTTCGTCGGTATGCCCTATGACCTTGGACCGGACGGTGCCAGTTTCGAGCCACCTATCACCATCACTTTCACCTATGACCCGGCCCAGTTACCGGATGGAGTGGGTCCACAAAGCCTCGGCCTTGCCTACTATGACCAGGAGACCGGGGAGTGGGTGCCGCTTGACCCCACGAGTATAAGCATCGACCCGGAGACCAATACCATTACGGCCGAGATAGACCACTTCACATTATTCGGCGTCATGGCAAATACGGCACCAGCGGAATTCACCGTCAGCGGCCTGGTATTCCCAGCAGCCTCAATTGGCATAGCGGAAAAAGCAACCATCAGCGCGTTTGTCACCAATATCGGTGATGTCGCCGGCACTACTGAAATAACGCTCAAGATTAATGGTGCGGCCGTTGCCAGCAAGAATGTCAAGGTGGCGGGCCATGAGTCAAGGAAAGTGTCTTTTTCCGTCGTCCAGGGTAAAGCAGGCGACTATAAGGTGGAAATCGACGGGCAATCCGGAACGTATACCGTAAAAGCGATATCGGTCGGGCCGGTAGTTATAACCTCGGCGGTGCCCTCAGTAACGGCACCAGCAGTGCAATATCCAGCGCCCACGGCACCGGCAGTACCAGCCGCGCCCGCGCCGGTTCCCGCACCCATACCCTGGCCGGCCATAATTATCTCCCTGGTAGCAGCCGTCATTGTCGCTACCATAATCGTCTGGAACTACGGCTTCCGCAGCGAGTAATATCACATCTTTATCTGGCTCAACGGACTATTCCCGGGTGTCTACCCCGGGAATAGTTTTT
>JBARQF010000270.1:0-7406 GCA_049643605.1 Dehalococcoidales bacterium | reverse complement strand
GGACTAGATAAAACACCAGGGCCTTTGCGGATTCGCTCCGCGTTAAAGAACTTTGAGGAACAATCTTATGGAAAGGAGTAAAGGAATGAAATATTTTGACCTTTCGGGTAAGGTTGCCGTGGTTACCGGCGGCAACAGAGGAATCGGCCTCGGTATCACAAAGGGTCTTGCCGGTGCCGGGGCAACCGTGGTTATCACCAACCGGAACGCCGCGGAAGGGCAGAAAGCCGCCGCATCTCTGGAGCAGGAAGGTCTGAAGGTAGCGGCGGTTTCCGCTGACGTGACCAGCGCTTCTTCAATCAAGGAGATGGTCTCCAGGGTAATCCGTGATTTCGGTAAAATAGACATCCTGGTTAACAACGCCGCCATTGTCTTGAGGAAACCGGCGGAAGACGTGCTGGAGGAAGAATGGGACAATCTCATGAACCTCAATGTAAGAGGCACGTTTTTCTGCTGCCAGATAGTTGGCAGGGAAATGATGCGGGGCAACGGGGGGAAAATCATTAATATTTCTTCCAATGTGTCCAACCGGTTGCAACCTATACGGTCGGTTTACGCGACATCAAAGGCGGCGATTAACCATTTAACCCGGGCGCTGGCTATGGAGTGGTCAAAGTATAACATCAATGTCAATGCCCTCGCGCCAAGTGTGACCATCACCGATATCAATCGAAAGTATTTCACAGAAGAGCACCCCGAGGCACTGGAGGCGCACCTTAAATTGACGCCGAAGGGCAGAGTGGCAACTCCTGAAGATTACGTGGGAGCGGCGATATTCCTCGCCTCCGACGAGGCTGATTATGTTACCGGCCAGATATTATACGTGGATGGTGGCGTAACTCTCTAGCAAATACGAGGCCAATATATCAAAGCATGCAGTTGCCCCCATCAGCATTCAGGGTCTGACCCACGATATATGATGCTTCATCGGAAGCCATAAAAAGCACCGCTGCCGCCACCTCTTCAGGCTGTCCCAGTCGCCCCAGCGTGCTCTGCTTCATTATGGGTCCGAGGTGTTCCGGTGGAGCCTGCTCCCTGAGCAATTGAGTGTCGATAATAGCCGGAGCGACGCTATTGACCCTTATGTTATAAGGAGCCATAGCCACGGCAAGCGACCTAGTTATGGCGATGACCCCTGCCTTGGCCGCACTGTAAGCTAAAGCAAAGGGTCGTGGCTGCCTCCCGGCTATGGACGATATATTAACCACCCTGCCAGACTTTTGTTTTATCATATGGGGCAGTACCGCATGGCATAAGCGCATCGGGACCAGCAGGTTGATATCAAGGGACTTATACCAGAGCGCTTCATCAGACTCCAGAAAAGATATGCTCTCATTCCAGCCGATATTATTTACCAGGATATCTATCCTGCCCCACTTCTCTATTATCTGTTTTACCGTGTCCTTTACTTCTTGCCCATTGGTGGCATCACATATCATCGCCGATGCTTTGCCGCCTCCGGCCTCTATTTCACGGGCCGTGTTCTTCGCTTCTTCCGACTTGTCCAGCAGTATTACGTCGGCCGCTTCTCCGGCAAAACCCTGGGCAATAGCTTTGCCAATGCCCTGCGCACTCCCGGTGACAATGGCCACTCTATCTTTGAATCGCATATTTCCCACCTTTTCTATCGTTATTATATCCGCAATATATGATAATTTTTCTTACCGGTGAGTGTCAATTTTATATTTCTCACTTGGTTTGACGGAAGCAAGAAGCTACTGGGCGTCCACACACGATTTTTTGACATTTCCAAGCGATTGCTCCTAAAATCGATTAGACAAAAGAATGAGGAGGAAATATGTCACCGACCGGAAAAGGGAACCTGTGCGGCAAAATGGGAAAGATATTGCCGATAACGCTGCCTCCGAACGAGGACCTGTTCGAGAGCCTGAAAACAGCCTGCAAAGAAAACGGAATCCGTTATGCGGCAATTTTGTCGACGGTGGGTAGTCTGCACCAATTAACCGTTGAAACCGTCATCGCCAGCAAAGATTCCAAAACCGGCACCGGGCGTAGCCCACGCAAAGTTATACCCGGTCCCCTGCAGCTAATGAGCCTGGAGGGAATTATCTACGAGACGGATAAAGGCGAGATGGATGCCCATGTACATGGTTTATTTGCCGACCCGGATGGGAAAATCCATAGCGGGCACTTGGCGGAAGGTGGAAGCCCAATCGCTACCAGGCTGGTAACGGTCCTCGGCGAAATCACCGGCGTTAAAGTTGTGGAGCGGCTGGAAAGCGGACATCTGACGGTATCTGCTGAGCCGCTTTAAGACACTGATGTATAGCACGCCTTTTAACAGGCGCTTCACTATCAGTTAGGTTAAAGGAGAGTAAATATGTCATTTGGCACCGGTAAATATACCTATGAGTTAGATGATGGCTGGGCGAAGCTCCCGGAAGGATGGTCGTTCGCCGATGCCTGTGGCCTGGCGGTTGATGCCAAAGACCGGGTATATGTTCTGAATCGGAGTGAACACCCGGTAATAGTGTTCGACCGCGAGGGCAATTTCATTGCTTCCTGGGGGGAAGGTTTCTTCCAGCGGGCCCACGGCAGCAATATCGGCTCCGACGGCTCCATCTACTGCACCGATGATGGAAACCATACCGTCTCCAAGTTCACTCAGGAAGGGAAACTGCTGATGCAGCTGGGCAATAAGGACCAGCCGTCAGATACGGGATTTGTTCATACCCCGGGGGCGACGCTGACCTCTTGTTTGCCCACCATAAAACGAGGTGGCCCGCCGTTTAATCGGCCGACCGGGGTCTCGTTGTCTTCCTCCGGTGAGATTTTCATCTCCGACGGTTACGGTAACGCCAGGGTACACCGGTTCTCGCCTGACGGCAAACTGCTTCTTTCCTGGGGTGAACCAGGCAACGCTCCAGGCCAATTCGTGCTGCCCCATTCGATCTGGGTCGATAGCCAGGACAGAGTGTGGGTTGTTGACCGGGAGAATTACCGGATTCAAATCTTCGACCAGGAAGGCAAATTTCTCGACCAGTGGACTGACGTCAGCCGCCCAACCGATATGGTAATTGATAGCGAACAGGTAGTTTATGTTTCCGAGTTAAACCAGAGAGTGAGCCTGTTTTCCATAGAAGGGAAGCTTCTGGCGCGCTGGGGCAGCCAGGAAGAAGATAAGGAGACATCCCTGTTCGCGGCGCCTCATGCCATCGCGGTGGACTCGAGAGGTGATATTTACGTCGGCGAAGTCTCCAAGACACAGGCCAAAATCGATAAAGGCTCCAGAACGGTACAGAAGTTCGTCCGCAAGACCTGAATAACGTGCGGTGACAGAATCATAAAAATTAATGAGGAGGACAGATTATGAGCAACGATTTGGTAAAGGGAGTGGTCGATTACTTTAAATCCGACCAATGGCAGGAATATATACGGCATTTAACGCAGAAGGAAGAAGAGCTATACCACAGCCACATGTTCGTCTGGAACAGAATAGCCCCGGATTCCATTGATAAGTTGTTCACGGGGTATTTTAAACGCAAGGGAATGGCGCTGGACCGGAAAATAGACATCCTCACTCCCGGCGCCAAAGACGTAATTGCCGCGCATAATGTTCACCCCCATGACCCGGAAAGCTCTCTCTATCTGCCGCATATGGACTGGTTCTGGAAATACAGACCGGACGTAATCATCGAGCCTTCCAATCCCGCGGAGTTCGGCGAGGAAGGAAAGAACGTCCTGGCCTGGGGAAAGAGCTATATGGAAAACTACCTCAAGCAGTTTGATTTCAAATCGGTCGGTCCCCGGGAAGAGCGGGAAATTGCCAAGTATTTCCAGTCAGCCCACTGGAAGAAAGCCCTCCGGCTCGTCGAGGACCCTCTCTACAATCACTATCACTTCAATGTGGAACTCAACTTTGAGCCCTGGATTCTGAAGGTTTTTGCCGTTGAGGCTTTAAAGGAAGTGGGATGGACCGTGGACCATGTGGTCCCCTGCGTTTATAAGGGAGTGGGCGGCAAATATCAGGGTAAGATGGTGTTTCTCGGTGCCTATCCTGAGGAGGTTTATGATATCGCCTGGTACTATAACCCGGACGTGGTCATCAAGCCAACCACCTTTGCATTCTCCGGAGACCTTCCTGAAGACGGCGACTTTCGTTTTAACGTAACCAGAATAAAATACCGGGATGAGCTGGTGCAAAGAGACGATTACGTAACCCTGGCCGATGAGCAGATAGAAGAGGTGCTGTCCAAGGTATAACGCAGTTACATATAGACCCTGCCCAACTACTCGTACACGGTCACACCTGTACTGTGCTCGGTTATGTACTCCCAATCTAATTCTACGCCCAGACCAGGCCCCCGGGGCACCTGGATGCACCCGTTCTCGTCAATAGCGTCCATACTGTCCCGGTAGTCGCCTTTGTAGACGGGCGGGTTGAAGGGCGGGACCTTGGGATGGAGCAGCCCCATCTCGTAGTAGTTGCTATTGCGCATTGCGGCCATCAGATGGCGCTGCGCGGGACCCTGGCCGTTCAGCTCCACATCGAGGCCAAAGCCTTCGACGGCATGGGCTATCTTCATGACCCCGGTTATACCGCCATCGTAGTTGGGTTGGGCGCGTACAAAGTCAGTGCCGTCCGCGACGATGAAGTCCACATGTTGCTCCAGCCCGCGTACATGTTCCAGCTGCAGGAGGGGGGTCCTGACTAATTGCCGTAGCTTGCGATGGGCGAAGGCGGAAACGCCCCCGTCCTGGAATGGGTCTTCCCACCAGAAGAACCGCTCTTCGTCACAAGCCCATCCTACTCTCAGGGCCTCCCCGAACGTCTTGATGGCACAGAAAGGGTCCAGCATCAGGTTCATCTTGCCGCCGACCCGTTTCCCAACGGCATGTATGGCCGCTATATGCCGCTCGATGGGGGCATCCTGCCAGAGGTGGAGCTTTAATGCCGGGTACCCCATCTCAAGGCACTGCTGGCCGAAGTCTGCGTAGGCCTCGGGGCTGTTCAGCCCCCCGGGGGAGCTATCTGCCGCATAGGTGCTGGCGTAACAGGGGAGGCTGGTCCGGTAGGCGCCCAAAAGTTCGTAGACAGGGGCTTCATAGAACTTGCCCGCCAAATCCCACAGGGCGATATCCACCTGGCTCATCCCCATACGGGCCTGGTAGCGCAGGGCCTGTTTGGCTTCGTTATATATCGCCTCCCGTTCCAGGGCGTTTCGTCCTATCAGAGAACGGACAAACGTGGGCAGGGCTGAGTACTCGGTAGCAGTTCCGCCTACATGCTCGCCAACGATACCTGAATCGCTGAAAATCCTGATGGCGTGGGCCTTCAGGTGCGTAACTGCACCCGGTTTGTAGACGGGAATGGCGATGGGCGGCTCCAGCTCTACGTCTTTCATCTCAAACTCGAACTGGTGCACCTCGACCTTGGTGATTTTCGGCCTGTCTTTCATGATTTCTCCTCCTCTATAAGTATTCAAGTAGACCTAACTGCAATATAGCAGTTTATGATACCGGGGGAATTACGGGTGAATTCAGCCAATACGCATTATACCAACTCCAGCCAGGCCATGCTATGCAAACACTTTTCAGACACAATACACTTTTACCACTGATTTGCAGCCTGGATTTGACAAAAATAAACGAGGAAAGTAAACTACATTAACCCTATTAAGAAGCTAATTTAAAGGGCACTTTCTCTGTTATCATCAATCTACAGCAGTTGAAATTGTCTTTTTCGCCGGATACCGCAAATTATAGATTATTTTGATTGGAGGTGATAGCTTTCTAAAAAGTAGTCGGGTTCAGGTCCCATTTTTTAAAGGAGGATGAAAGTTGAGTAAAAGATTATTTTCTTTGGTAATGATAGTGGTCCTGTTAGGCGGACTGGTGGCCGCCGGATGCGCAGCCCCGGCACCTGCTCCCGCTCCAGCACCCGCACCAGCACCTGCCCCCGCACCAGCACCTGCCCCCGCACCGGCGCCTGCTCCAGCACCAGCACCTGCCCCTGCGCCAGCTCCCGCACCTGCCCAGCCTGAGAAAGTGTTCAACTGGTCCGTGCAGCACAAGAGTGGCGCGGGAGATTTGTTAGTGATGTCGCTTGATTATATAGGTGAATACGTCGAGGCAGCCAGTGGTGGACGCTTTATCGTAAAACCTTATTCCGGGGGTGCCGTGGCACCAGCCAGTAAAGAGTTTGACGCCGCCGAGAGCGGTCTGCTTGATATCGGCGTGGAAACCGGCTCCTGGTTGAAGGACAGGTGGCCTTACGCTGATTTGTTCACCTACAGATCCGCTGGCCTGACGGCAATGGAGCAATTACTGTGGAATGAGGTGGGAGGAGGCGTGGAACTAGCCCGTGAGATGGTGCAAGATAGTAACGTGTACGTTTTCAATGGCTTGCCCATGACCCCGGAAATATTCCTCAGCTCTACGGAGCCTATAAACTCACCGGCAGACCTTGAGGGGCTGAGAATCCGCACCGCCGGTGGCGGCATTGACGGTGTAGCCTTCGCCGAGGCAGGGGCTTCGATAGTTTCGGTTGCCGGTGGCGAGGTCTACGAATCCATACAGAGGGGGGTAATAAACGCTTTTCAATATAGTTCCCCTTCAATGGATTACTCAAATGCTTTCTACGAGATCGTCGATTACGTCTATATGTCGCCAGTCCGACAGCCCACGGACTATCACTACTACTTCGTCAACAAAGATTCTTATAACGAGCTGCCGGCTGACCTCCAGGAAATACTCCAGATCGCGCTTTTCCGACATGGCATGCAATTTTTCATGGAGCAGGCTCGGGAGGATACCGTAGCCCTGGCGTTCTACAAAGACTATGGCGTTACGATTGAACCGATGGCAGCGAGTGTCGAAGATTTGTTGAAGGATGTAGCCGCGGCCGAGTATGCCAAGCTGGCCGCCGAATATCCTTTCGCGAAGAAGGTGATTGACTCACAGGACGCTTTCCTGGCGAATATAAGGGAAGCATTCCCTTCAGGTCTCTAAATCCAGCTCAGTCTTCACTCCCCCGGGAATATTCTCGGGGGAGTGAAACTAATATCAAGAAAACTTTATCTAAAATATGAGAAGCATACTGCGGACAATTGATAATATCAATGATAAAGTCGGAAGCGTAGCACGCTGGTTATGCCCGGCGCTGGTGTTGTTAATAACCCTGGAAGTTACGAGACGTTTTGTCTTCAATTCACCGTCAATGTGGGCCTTTGAGACCGCAATGATGGTCGGCGCCACCTTATATGTCTTTGGCTGGGCGTATGTGCATCGCCACCGGGCCCATGTAAGAGTAGACGTTTTTTATGCCCACCTGCCACGCAGGCTGCAAGCCCTGGTTGACGTCCTGGGTAATATATTCCTTTTTTTCCCATTTATTATTATGTTTACCATTGCCGCTGTTAACAAGGCCAAGTATGCCTGGGCGG
>JBARQF010000269.1:0-1648 GCA_049643605.1 Dehalococcoidales bacterium | reverse complement strand
CTGATTGGAAGACGCTGAAGGCGAATCACGCGGCGGAGATAGCAGCTCTTAGGAGCGAGTTTGAGAGTAAGGTCAATACCTCGCAGGCTAGTGACGGAGACCTGGCTAAGGAACGGGATCTGTATCGGGATCAGCTAAGGCAAGTGGCTATTGAGCGAGACCCTGAGTTTAACCGGAAGTTCGAGGTTCAGATCAACTCGGCAATTGACGGGGCTAAGATGGTTGCCGGGGATAGGGGCGAGGAGCTAGGGAAGCTGTTGAAGAGTCCTGCTGGGCCTTGGAGGAATCAGAAGCTCAATGAGTTGCTGGCTGATACTGATGACATGACGAAGGTGTCGTTGATGGGCGCGTTGACTACGGTGACGAACCTGGAGTTCCAGAAGAATAGCGAGGTGAAGGCTTCGCTCGATAGCTGGGATCAGAGAGAAGCGCAACAACAAGGGCTGATGAAGAGTCAGCAGGAGGAGCAGAAGAGGCATTATGAGACGCTCTTTGACAAGACGTTGAAGGAGCATCAGAGCGAGGGGAAGCTGGGGAACTGGCTCTATAAGCCACAGGAGGGGAACACTGAGCATAACACCTCCATTGCTAAGAGCGTGGATGAGGCGAAGTTGATTCTGCGAGGCGAGATTACGCCGGAGCGGGCTGTTGAGTTGGCTCTTAATCAGGGGGCGTATCCGAGGTTGGTCGAGAGCTTCAATACGTTGCTGGTTGAGCGGAACGCTTTGCAGGAGAAGCTAGGGGAGATTCAAGGAGGACAACCGGGGATTGGATTGCCTGGAGCTGCTGCCGATGGTGGGGCTACTGGGGCTCCTGTCGTTGGGACGAGCGAGTATTCGAAATTCATGGCTAATGGTATTGCTGCTGCACAGGCTGCGGACCAAGCCAGAGGATGAGCTTGCTCGTTGTCGTTGCGCTCTCTGTGGGTAATGAGCACCTCTTCGAGAGTAACTTGGACTTGATGCGGTTTCAGGAGCCGAAGGGTTCAGGGTATACTCTGTTGCTTGTGCACTCTGATGAGGTGCGGGTGACGGAGATCGCGACTAGGGCTAGGGCGAGCTTCGATACGGTCCATACGATGACTCATAACTCGGGTAATGGGGTGAAGGAGTATCCTACGGGAGAGAATCGAGTTTGGCAGGCTGCGGCTAGGTATGTGGAGACGAAGTTCTCGGAGAAGTTCAAGGGCTGGCTCTGGTGGGAGCAGGATGCTTGTCCTCTGAGGGCTGGGTGGCTGAAGGAGATCGAGAAGGTGTGGAGTGAGGGTGGAAAGCCGTTCTGTGGATTCGTCTACAGAGGGCCTACCACGAGCCCTTTCATGGATCGCTGTGGAGTTTGGCCTACTAAGATCTCGGAGGCGTTACAGAGCAGCGGAGCGTTGTTTGTGAGCAGCGCACCGTTTGATCGGATAGCTGGGCTGGAGAGCGTGAAGGTGACGACTGAGAGTAACTTCGTTATCGCTAGCCAGAAGGACTCGATGAAGCTCAGTAAGATTCAGAAGCTGTTTCCTGAGGCGGTGCTGTTGAGGGGCACTGATGGGTTGCTTCAAGATGTCTTGATGGGACGTAAGGAGATGTCCGAGGTCGAGGAGGTGTTGGAGAAGAGTTCCTACCCTAGTTTCCTTGAACAGACCGAGTGGAAGTGTGGT
>JBARQF010000268.1:0-4331 GCA_049643605.1 Dehalococcoidales bacterium | reverse complement strand
CGAATGTATCGCGGCTTTGCTCCCGAAAGAAGACAATCCGGGCCGTAATTTTCATAGAACGGCTCGAAAATTATTATCTCATCCCCGGGATTGATAATTGCCTTGAGAGATGCCATCATGCCTTCTGTCGCCCCACAGGTTACGGTGATATTCTTACGCGGGTCTGCTTTAATGTGATTGTAACGGAGAGTTTTCGCGGCAATGGCTTCGCGGAGCGGGGCAGTCCCCCAGGTGACGGCATACTGGTTCATATCTTTATTGATGGCTTCGATGGCGGCTTGCTTGATAGACTCGGGCGCGGGGAAATCGGGGAAGCCCTGCGCCAGGTTTATACTGCCCGGATGCTCTAATGCCACCCGCGTCATATCCCTTATGATGCTCTCGGTAAATTGTTCGGTTATCTTCGATAAGTCCATTTACGTTAAACCGCGGCTTTAATAAAAATAGCCCAGGAACAGGCTATTACTAATAAGACTACATAGACTGTCCCAGGTTTGTCAATATCAGGTTCCTGGTAACTGGCTAAACGAAACGAGCCATTGTGACCGGAGCTTCAAAACCTGGACTTCTGTTACTGGAACAAAATCAGAGGTCGTACGACTGCTATTGTATCCGTAATCTTGCTACGCCCTTGAGACCGTATTCCTCGGCCTGAATACTGATGTTTATATAATTCTTTACGGGATTTTAACGGTGGCTTTATGGTCATTAAATACCAGCAGCCTAAAATGGCAATATGGCCTGAATAATATTCTGAGCAATAGGGTAGGAATCAAGATATGAAGATTGTGTGTTCCTGGTGTGGTAGGGATACGGGAGAGAAAGATGCTGAGGGTGTGGCAGGGATTTCTTACGGCATTTGCGGGGACTGCGTAGCTAAACTGGAAGCGAATAAAGTGGCTAATTGCTCTGATTCGCCGGGATTTAATATTCTAATTAAATACCTGGCTAATTATATTACCCAGAACTAACTGGTAGTTAGGGGGCAGGTCAGTGCACAAGCCTAAAACGCTGCCCGTGGAGCCATTTGCCCATATTCCCGCAGATTAAGTTTATCCTGGGCCGCTGACCTGACAAACTGAGGAAGAAATTAATAGTCCGTTATCCACCTGACTGGATAAACCGGGTGGCCTATTCGGATTCATCTTCCACGGAATCGACCAGTTTACTCTTTTCCGAGTCAACCTCTGTCTTTGATATTACCCACTGCTGGATTTCTTTCTCAGCCACCCCGAGCCGCCGTGCAATCTCGGTGGTGCTTTGCGTTACCTCCCTCCAGTAGCTAAAGGAAGGGTCAAGCCTTGCCTCCACACCGTGGGCGATGGCCTCCATTTCGGGAGAGGTTTTCGGAGTTGCCCGCTTGGCTTTCAGGGCGGTTTCTATGCTCGCGGCCAGTTTGTCCATATCAAGCGGTTTGACAATATAGTCTGAAGCCCCCATCTTCATGGCTTGAACCGAGGTGTCAACGTCATCGACACCTGTTATCATAATGGCCGGAGTATCAGCATGGTGCAGCCATATCTCCTGCAAAACATCCATCCCGGACATACCGGGCAAGCGGATATCCAGCAAAATGACATCGAACCTCTTTTTTTCCAGCTCCTGAAGAGCCCTCCGGCCGCTTATGGCGGTCGTACATTTGTAGCCCCACTCGGCCAGTGCATCGTCGAGAAGGTCACAAATCGTCCGTTCGTCATCAACGACGAGAACCTCTATTTCTTTTTCAGCCATTTGACACCTCCTTTTTTTGACCCTGAATGAACTCTTGCAGGCTATTTACTTTTCCGGCCCTTTACGCGTCTTTTTTCGTTAATTATATTGCGCAATATCTTTTCTACATCCCCAACGCTGTAAGGTTTGGTTACAATATCAGTGAACCCGTATTCCTTGTAGTTGGCCATTACCGGGTCGGTTGCGTAACCGCTGGAAACAATCGCCTTAACACCGGCGTCAATCTCAAGTAGCTTCTTAATGGCCTCTCTGCCGCCCATCCCTCCAGGAACCGTCAGGTCTATAATCACTGCGTCAAATGGATGGCCTGACTCTTTGGCTTGCCGGTACCGTTCAAGGGCCTCCGCGCCGTCTCTGGTGAGTTCCACTTCATAGCCGGCAGGCGGCAGCATCTGGTTTAACATCTCCCTTATCATCTCCTCGTCATCCATTACCAGGATTTTCCCCCGGCCACGGAGGGGAGTTTCCGCTACGGCCTCTTCTTTTTCCGGTGCCGGTTTATCGGAGGCGGGAAGGTAGATGCGGAAGGTCGTGCCAATGGTGGGGGTGGATTCCACGGTGATGTAGCCATCATGTTTTCTTATGATGGAATAGGTAGTGGCCAGCCCCAGTCCGCTTCCCTTTTGCTTGGTAGTAAAAAACGGCTCGAAAATTCGGTCAAGATGTCTTTCAGATATGCCAACCCCATGGTCTTCTATGGCTATTGCTACATAGTTTCCCCTGGGAAGTGGTAAAACGCCTTTCTTTTTAATGACCATGTTCTCGGCACTTATATTGAGCACGCCACCTTCGGGCATTGCCTCACAGGCATTGATAACGAGGTTGGTTATGACCTGGTGCATTTGTCCTTCATCGGCTTCTACCTGCCAGAGGCCATCAGGCAGAGAGAACTGGCCGCTGACGTTGGACCCTCGTAAGGCAAAGCCAGCGGAATCCGGTATCAATTCCGCGATGGAGACGATTTTTTTAACCGGCGTGCCACCTCTGGAAAAAGTCAGCAGTTGCTGGGTCAAATCCCTGGCGCGCAGGGAGGCCTTTTCCGCTTCCATGAGTCTATCATCAGCCTTGCTCTTTGGCTCCACGTGCCTCTTGGCCAGGGAAATATTGCCCAGAATCCCGGTCAGTACGTTATTAAAGTCGTGAGCGATGCCACCGGCCAGGGTGCCTATCGATTCAAGCCTCGCGCTTCTCTGCTGCTCTTCCTCCAACTGCCTGCGCTCGGTGATGTCCCTTGTCGTGGCGATGAATCCCACCGGAGTGCCGGAGGCGTCCTTCAGCACGCTGGTGCTTAATTCACCGGGGAAATCAGAACCGTCTGCTTTGAGAAGCCGGTACTGTACGACGCCGGATGCTCCGTCTTCCAGCATAGTTTTTTTGAAATTAGCCAGTGCCCGGTCATGTTCGAGGGGATGTATCCAATCAAGAGCACTCTTCCCCAGCATCTCCGATGGCGAGGAAAGCCCGTGAATTCTGGCCAGCTCCGCATTGGCTTCAATTATGATACCATTCAGGTCCGTAACCGTTATCCCTTCGGAGACGGATTCAAACATGCGCAATAATTTCTCCTCGTTTTCCCGCAGCGCTTCCTCCGCCTGCTTGCGCTCGGTGACGTCCCTGATGACTTCAATTGCCTGGTCAATGGTTCCATCTGGATTTGGAAGTGGCGCGGCCAGCAATTCATAATCTCTTCCGTCGGCGCCGGTCAGCTCAACGCTCTCTATCTCATTGGTTCTTATCGCTTTTACCATGGGGCAGAAATCGCACGGTTCTTTTAGCGCCATATAGTGTTCATAACAAAGCTTCCCAATGATGTTGCCAAACCTTTCTTGCAAAGTCTCGTTTTGAAACCGCACCCTGTAATCCTGGCTAACAATATCAATGCCGATTCCCGAACGGGCCAATCCGCTCATCATAGCCTGCAATTTGTCTCTTTCTGCTTTTAACTGCTCCTCCGCCTGCTTGCGCTCGGTGACATCTTGCATCGTGCCGAAAAGTCTTTCCGGTTTTCCGGCATTATCGAGAGTGACATCGGCAACAGCATGGATTACTCTCTCTTTTCCATCGGGACGAATAATGCGGAATTCTGTGTCAAGGCCCTTAGTCCCACACCCAGCTTTCTCGTTAGCTTTGCGTAGCTTTTCTAGGTCTTGCGGGTGGACTATTTTATAGGCATTCTCCCTGGTAAGTTCCCATTGATTCGGGTCAACGCCAAATATGCGATAGCTTCCTGCTGACCAGACCAGCCTGTCCGTGTCAAGATACCGGCTGAAGTGCCCGAAGTTGCCAACCTGTTCGGCGCTGATATATCTCTGTTCACTGTCTTTTATTCTTTGCTCCGCCCGCTTGCGCTCGGTGATATCACGGCACACGCAGAAAATCAGCTTTTGCCCCGCGAATACAGCAGCGTTGGTGCTTATTTCAACATCATAGATGGTGCCATCCTTACGACGGTGCTTCGTCTCGAAGTGCTTCCCGGTAGCATTATCACTTTTTATCATATCCAGCAATTGCTCACGCGGAATCTGGTAATCCCAATCCCACACGTAGAGTTGTTTCATTTCCTCGCTGGAGTATCCGAGCATCTCGGCAAAGCGCTTATT
>JBARQF010000267.1:0-1886 GCA_049643605.1 Dehalococcoidales bacterium | reverse complement strand
GTTTCCTCTCCTCTATATCCCTGAGCTCGGTGAGTATCTGATACCTGGCCCGCTCCCGGAATTCGGGGCGAGGCGCAATCTCCAGCGTTTCCTTCGCCTCAAGTGCTGTCTGCAGCAGTGGCTCAAGCTCGGCGGCATACTCTGGATAGGCTGCCAGACACTGCTCAACGGTCTCACCACCGGTGAGAATCCGCTCCAGGCATTCTTCGAAGATATCGACCAGCTCTCTGTTATCTTTCATCGCTTTATCCTGCCGCCATTATCTTGCGCAGAGATACCACGGCGCTGTGCTGCAATGCCTTGATGGCGCCCTCATTTTTGCCCATTGCTTTGGCCACCTCCGCCAATGACAGGCCACCGGCAAAGCGGAGTGAAACCACTTCACGTTGCAGACTGGTCAGTTGTTTGGTGGCAGCGACCAGATTTTCAATATCCGTCTTCCGTTCCACCTCGGAACTGGGGTTGCTGTTGCTGCTGCCAACCATAGATTCCTCCAGTGGAACCGTTGTCCGTTTCGATTTTTTCCTCCAGTAGTCAACCATCTGGTTGTGGGCAATGCGAAACAGCCAGGAAGAGAACGGGCTTCCCTTCGACCGGTAGCCGGAGATAGATTTAAATGCTTTCAAGAAGACCTGCTGTGTCATGTCCTCAGCCTCGGTCCTATCTCCTGTTTTGAGAACTATATATCGATAAATCTTATCGAAGTTCTCCTCATATAGTTGCGCTAAAGCTGCCTCGTCATTCTCTTTCGCCCGTCGGACAAGGCTTTCTTCATCTTGCACCTGACAACTCCATACAGCCAACCGTTCGTTTCAGGGTATCTCTTTTGCAATGCCATATGGCGCTACCCCGTGCATATAGTATAACGAACGAGCATGGTAAAAGATAGCGCTGCCGCCGGTTAATTGCGCTGCGGTGAGAGGCCCAAATATGTTAAAATCACAGGAACTACCTTTCCGTTTATTATGGAGAAAAAGCCTTGGCGTACTATATGCGCTACATGCGCAAAGAGGATTTGCCCCAGGTCAACAAGATAGACCGGGAGGCGTTTCCCACCCAGTGGCCACCACCGGACTATCGCCGTGAGCTGCAGAACCCGCTGGCCCGCCTGCTCGTCGCCTGCGAGGACAGCCCTGAGACCGACGAGCCGGAAATGGAAACCCCCCGGGAAGATGTCTCCGGACTGGCGTCCCGGCTAAAAAGATGGTGGCGGCAGAATCGATTCTTCGGCAACGAACTGCCCCAATCAAGCGGGCATTATATCATCGGCTTTACCAGCATGTGGGTAATGGCTGATGAAGCCCATATCACCAACATCGCCGTGCGCCAGAGTCACCAGCGACAGGGTATCGGGGAGTTTCTGCTCATATCAATCATTGACCTTGCCATCAAGTTCAAGACCAGTATCGTTACCCTCGAAGTGCGGGTATCCAATCTAATGGCTCAGAGTCTGTACCAAAAATACGGCTTTTCACAGGTGGGCCTGCGCCGCAACTACTACACGGACAACCGTGAAGATGCTCTGCTCATGTCCACCGAGAGCATCACCTCCGTCCCGTTTCAAGCACATCTCCAGCAACTTAAACGCGACCATGCTCAGAAATACGGCGAAAGGATTAAATCCCTGACTGGCAGCATGTCCAGGTAACTGGCAGACAGAAGGCAAACTTTAACATTAGTCTTCACCATACTTTTACGCTTTGACCACTGACGGTCGGCGTGTTAGAATTAAAATATCAGGGGCCGGACTCGTGGCCAAGGGGGTGTAGAGCGATGTCAGGTCATTCAAAGTGGAATTCCATCAAACACCAGAAGGGCGTTGCCGATGCCCGTCGCGGTCAGCTTTTTACCAAATTGACCCGTGAGATAATTGTGGTCGTGCGTGA
>JBARQF010000266.1:0-3462 GCA_049643605.1 Dehalococcoidales bacterium | reverse complement strand
TCAACTCCGAAAACGGTAAGCCCGGTGTTGTTGTCCTGCTGGGCCTACCATTGAGTCGACTCTTTATCTTCAGGTTATGAGGGTCGAGCCCGGTTACCAGAAAGGGACCCACCGGCCCGGATGTATCAAAGGCTTTCGCCCTCGTCAGGCGCCCGTCCTTTGCATTAAGGTCGTAGGCGGTCACATCATTGCCGCAGGTGTAGCCGAGGACGTAATCCAGCGCTTTGTCTTCCGGCACGTCTTTGGCCTCGCGCTTGATGACACAGCAAAGCTCTCCTTCATAGCGTAAGTCCTCAGATGCTTTCAGGTAGACAACGTCATCATCCGGCCCAACGATAGTATTTCTTGGTTTAAAGAACAGTGCCGGCTGCGTGGGTATCTCCCAGCCCATCTCCTTGATATGGTCCATGTAGTTCATGCCGCAGGCAATGGTGATGCTGGGGTCAATCGGAGCTAATAGTTTCACATCTCCCAGCTGACACAACTTGGCCCCCTTCTCAAATTCCCCGTAGATGTCGCCCTTGAGGGCATAAATGTCCTCATCCTCGACAATTCCCCAGGTCACCTCGCCCTGCCACTGAAAACGCGCGATTTTCACTGCTTTTCCTCCTTATACCCGATAATTTAATTTTTTATTATCAGTGTATCGTGATGCCTATACAATTTATCCGAAAACAGGCAGTAAATTCAAGTATAAAATTATCTTTTTTGACTAATTTCAATTTAATAACTGGAAAGGACGTAAGTTTGACAGCCAGGAGTGGAGATGCTACACTACCAGCGATTTATCGACCGATACGGCATCTCGACACATTTTTTTCACCAAAAGACGGAGGATAAACGTTGGGAGAGCGCGTTAAAGGGAAAGTGGCTATTGTCACCGGTGCTGGCTCAATCGCCGCCGGTATAGGCATCGGCAAGGCAACAGCTATCCTCCTCGCCAGAGAGGGTGCCCGGGTCATGCTGGTTGATTTGAATCCTGAGGCCGCTGAAGAGACCAGGCAAGCCATCGATGAGGAAGGCGGGGATAGCTTTGTCTTCCAGGCTGATGTGTCCAAAGCCAGCGACTGCAAGAGCCTGGTGGAGAAATGTATCCAGACTTACGGCAGGGTCGACATCCTGGATAACAACGTCGCTCTGGGGGCACACGGCGGACCGGTTGAAGTCAGCGAAGAAGCCTGGGACCGGGTCCTGGATGTCAACCTGAAAAGCATGTTCCTGACCTGCAAGTACGCCCTGCCCCATATGGAGAAGCAGGGAAGCGGTTCCATAATTAACATAGCTTCTATCGTCGCCATAAGAGCAGAACCGAAACCGATGCTTGCTTATGCGGTATCAAAGGCGGGAGTGCTGGCGCTCACCCGGGAGGTCGCCATTCAGTATGCCCAGAAGGGGATTCGGGTTAACGCGGTATCGCCCGGGCTGATGAAGACCCCGAGGATTGCTCGCTACTATACCGATGCCTGGGATGGAAAGGTCGACGAGATGTGGAAACAGCGCGATGCCATGTCCCCCACCGGCAAGCAGGGCGATGCCTGGGACATTGCCTACGCTGTCTTGTACCTGGCTTCAGATGAGGCCAATTATATAACGGGAACGAATCTGGTTGTCGACGGCGGCATAACGAGTACCATATCCCAGGGGGCACGCAAATAAAAATCCACGAATATCAGGCAAAAGAACTCCTTTCCGGTTACGGAGTGCCGGTACCTCAAGGCAGGGTGGCGAAAACGGCCGGCGAAGCCGGAGAAGCGGCCCAGCAGCTCGGTGGGCGGGCGGTCATAAAGGCCCAGGTCCATGCCGGAGGCAGGGGCAAAGCCGGGGGCATAAAGGTCGCGGAAACACCGGCGGAAGCAGAGCAAATCGCCAGAGACCTGCTCGGCACCAGGCTCACCACTCACCAGACAGGACCAGACGGACTGCCGGTGAACGCGGTGCTGGTCGAGGAAGCAGTTCAGGCGGAAAAAGAGCTTTACCTCGGTATGCTGATAGACACATCGGCCCGTGCTCCGGTTATGATGGCCAGTGAGGCTGGAGGCATGGAAATAGAGGATGTAGCCGCGAAAAGTCCTCAGAAGATTCTGAAACAGCAGGTTAACCTGGTCACCGGCCTTATGCCCAACCAGGCACGGATACTGTCCTATCGACTAAATCTGCCCGGTGAGAGCGTCCGGCCAGCCACAGAGATGATGGCGGGTATTTACCGGTTATTTATGGAAAAGGAATGCTCTCTGGTAGAAATCAACCCGCTGGTCGTTCTCAAGGATGGAAAGCTGCTGGCGCTTGACGTTAAAGTCAATTTTGACGATAACGCCCTGCCCCGGCACCAGGACGTTGCCCAACTGCAGGATAACTCCCAGGAGGACCCGGCAGAGGTGGCAGCGGGTGATATTGGCCTGAACTACGTTAAGATAGGCGGCAATGTAGGCTGTCTGGTCAATGGCGCCGGCCTGGCCATGGCCACCATGGACCTGATAAAACTGGCAGGGGGCGAACCGGCCAACTTCCTGGATTTGGGAGGCGGTGCCAATGAAGAACAGGTTGCCAATGCCCTCAAGATTCTTCTTGCCGACCCCAAGGTCAAAGCCGCCTGGATAAACGTGTTCGGCGGCATCCAGAGATGCGATGCGGTGGCGAAAGCCCTGGTATGGGTACTCAAAGAAAGGGAAGTAAAAGTTCCGTTTATTGTCAGAATGAACGGCACCAACCTCAAGGAAGCGATGCAAATCCTGGAAGAGTCCGGGCTGAATATAACCTTTGAGGCAGATTTGATGAAGGCGGCAGAAACGGCCGTGTCAATGGCAAAACTGGGAGAGAGTACGCCAGATAGAGATGCCGGGGAACGAAAATGATACTGGTTGATAACGATACCAGGGTGCTTGTTCAGGGCATTACCGGCAGAGAAGCCTCCTTCCACACCCGGAAGTGTATGGAGTATGGCACCAATGTGGTGGCAGGTGTAACGCCCGGGAAAGGAGGCACCAGATGGGAGGAAGAAGTGCCTGTTTTCAACAGCGTGGAACAGGCAAGGGAAGAAACCGGAGCCAATACCAGCCTGATCTTTGTCCCGGCCGCTTTTGCTTTTGACGCCATTATAGAAGCCGCGGATGCGGGTATCAGTCTGGTTGCCTGCATCACCGAACATATCCCGGCGCTGGATGAACTTAAACTGCACCATTACCTCCGCAGCACGAGCGCCACTCTCATTGGACCTAACTGCCCCGGAGTCATTTCCCCACCGGCTAAATGCAAAATAGGCATCATGCCCGGTTACATTCACAAACCGGGGAACGTGGGAGTGGTATCGCGTAGCGGAACATTGACCTATGAAGTGGTCGCCCAGCTGACCGAACAGGGTTTGGGACAGTCCACGTGCGTGGGACTGGGTGGCGACCCCTTACCGGGCAGCACTTTTGTGGATATTTTGCAGCTTTTCCAGCAAGACCCGGAGACAAAAGCCGT
>JBARQF010000265.1:0-5519 GCA_049643605.1 Dehalococcoidales bacterium | reverse complement strand
TTAAGAAGGTATCAGTCAGGCCTTGGACATCCTGTGGGGTGACCTCATGGCAGCGATAGTGCACATCGTCGACTCCCCACAGCCTTCTCAGCTTGCGCCTCACCTCGTGGCGCTGTTTCTTATCCAGTCCGTCAAGATATTCCTCCCATGTACCCGGCAGGTCCATCTCCACGGTCACATCGACTTCCTGGCGGGTAGCATCACCGCCACGTTTTTTGACCATATCCACAAGGCTGGTAATCACAGTTGAGTCCGGCCTTACGGAATTCAGGTCAAGTTGATTGACACCTTTTGCAGCCAGTTCATCAAGCAACACACCGAAAAAATCGGTCTCCCTACCGGGCACGATGACGAAGTCCTGGTAATCGCAAACATCCGGGCTGCCCACAAAGCAGGCTTCTTTGCCCTTTAGCTGAAACGGAGCGATGCCGATAATATCCGCCCCGTCCCGTACCGCCGCCAGATATAATTCTGTCCCTGGCTGAAAAGTACGCCACCAGACTTCCAGCCATGCCGGTAAAACAAAAATTGAACCCCACTTCAACCCGGAACCGGATTCATTCCAGTATGAAGTGAGGCGGTCAAAACTCTCCTGAGTGACGGTAAAACTCATGCTATTAAATTAAAGTGTATCACCTTGTCATCTTTTAAATCAATTCGAGGGAACGGCGTTACTTCTTCGTTTTATCCGTCTTGCCTTTGCTACTGGACCGGTAGTCACTGGGGCGGCCAAAATCGTAGAAAAACGACTTTACGCGCGTCTTTGTTCCAGATGACACCGTCTTTATCCTCTGCGGCAGCTTTGAGATGTCAACCGAGGAGACACGCGCTTGAAAACCGGACAGGTCTGGCGCCTGGATTGAAGCCAGTCTCCGGTAATAGCCAGCCATTTTTCCCCTGTCCAGGGAGTAAAACCAGATATATAAGGCTGACAGGCCCGTTTTCTCCAGCAGCAGGAGCATGACGGAGGTGATGACAATGCTCGATAGCACAACGCCGTAGGTCACACTTTTAATCAGTTCCCCGCCAAGTACTCCCTGCTGAAGAGGGATGGTCGCCAGGACGGCCGCCGCCAGACCTTTCGGCACCATAATGGCCACAATCGACGCGTCTCTGGCCGGTATGGAGTTCCTTACCGTCACCTTCACCGCCGGGATACGCAGCAGGAAAATAACGGCCGTCAGGATGAGCGCCAGCTGAATGAGCCATCCGCTTATCAGCTCCAGGGAGATACCAAGATAAACGAAGAAGAACGTTTTCAGCAGGAAAGCGACCTCGCTGAAGAAAGCTTTCTCGTTCGGGCTGAGTCCCTCCGCCTCACTGGCCTGAGGTCGGCGAAATATGTAGAAGCGGATTGACTCCACGTTGCCAATGGTGATGCCGAAGGCCAGCGCGGCAATGGGGCCGTTAAAACCCAGTATCTCGACCACGCCATAGATGATGAAGACGAAAGCCGCCGTGGTGAACATGGCATTTTTTATGGCGTGGATGCGATTCAGCAGTCGCGCCCAGACAAAGGCGCCGGCCACGCCAAATACCACCGCCACCAGGAATTTCGCAATCAGGTCGCCGGTAACCGCAGCCCACTGGAATTCGCCTATCAGGTAGGCCTGAACAAGGGCAATGGTGATGACGATACTGAGCACATCATTGACCGATGATTCCAGGGAAAGCATCGTCTTGCTGTCTTTCCTCATCCGGAGCTGCTTGATCATGGGAATAACGACGGCTTCCGATATCGAGCCGACAATGGCGCCCAGAATAAAGGCCGGAATCAGTTCCAGGTCGGTGAGCCAGAGAGCAAGCCCGGCCACTGCCCCCATGGAAAGGAAAAAACTTACCGTAGCCAGGGCCATGGCACCACCCACCGCTGAGCGCAGGCTCATGAGTTCCAGAGCGGTACCACTTTCAAAGAGAATGATAATCAGCGTTACCGTAGTTAATACCGACCCCACAGCGCCGAAATCGGCCGTCGAAACCAGCCCCAGAACCGGACCGACGCAGATACCGATAATGATTAGCAGCAGAACGTCAGGGACCTTGGTCCGACTGAAAACGGCGGTGAAGATATGGGCCAGAAAGACCAGGACGCCGACGAAAACGATTACGGGTGCTATATCCTGCATTGATAGCGTACCTTTTTAACTCGATAATGAATACTTTAGGTAGCTTGGCTTTTATTGTCAAGCGTCAGTTTTGCCCTCAGGGCACCAGTATAGTATAATGAACTGGTTTCTTTAATCGGAGGAAATATTCTGTCATGACTGAAAAAACTCTGACCGACGTCAAAACATTTATCGAGAACGTAAACAAGAAAGACAAGCGTAACGGCAAGAAGATAAACTTTCCCTGGATGAAAAAGAAAGGGAAATCCAGTCAGTAGACGCTGAACTCTATTTCGGGCGGCCTACCGCCGGCTCAAACGGATGCCCCTTACGGGCAAAATCAGGCTGATAGGTGTCCGGGGCGTCCATCTCCTGCACCCAGCCATTTTCGAGCCCCAGTTCATCAAGCAACGCGATAACCTTTTCGTATTCCGGCACCGTGATTTTACGGGCAAGTTCAGGTATTTTCAGAGCGCGGTGGGCGGGATAATACTGCGCCATGATGCTGACCGCCACCTCCGGCGAGACTTCGTTGACCAGCCAGCCAAGCGATTCGCGACTTCCGGCCAGTTCACCGGGCAGTATCAGGTGCCGCATAATCAGTCCTCTCTGCGCCATGCCGTATTCGTCCACCACCAGATTGCTAACCTGCCGGTACATTTCCTTAATGGCGCCTCTGGCACGCTCCACGTAGTCGGAAACCCGAGATAATTTTTTACCCCACCTATTTGAGGCGTACCTGAGGTCGGCAAGGTAGACGCTGATGATGCCATCCAGTGCCTTTAAAGAATCAACCGAGTCATAGCTGCTGGTGTTGTAGACCAGAGGGATATGCAGACCCATCGGCACCGCTGCCAGCAACGCCCTTACTATCTGCGGCACGAAGTGCGACGGCGAGACAAAGTTGATATTGTGACAGTCCATCTCGTCCTGGAGATACAGCATGTGATTGGCCAGAGTCTGATGGTCAACCTGATTTTTGGACTGCGCCCTGTGATTCTGGCTTATCTGGTGGTTCTGGCAGTAGGCGCAGCGCAGATTGCAGTTGCCGAAAAAGATTGTCCCCGAGCCTTTATCTCCGGATATGGCCGGCTCCTCGCCGCGATGGACACAGACTGCCGCCACTACCGGCAGATAACTTGAGTGACAGAAACCGGTCTCACCGGCCAGCCGATTCACGCCGCACTCTCGCGGGCAGATATCGCAGTCGCGCAATCGAGCTTCAAGTTCCCGGGCACGGCGCGCCAGTTCGCCCGAATTGTACAGAGCAATATACTGGGGTGTTTTAACCGCCATGGAGAATGTTACTTATCCACCCGCTTCTCTATCTTGGCCCAGGTATCCCGCAACGACACCGTCCGGTTGAACACGAGTTTCCCGGCAGATGAATCGGGGTCGACGCAGAAATAGCCCTGCCTCTCGAACTGGTACCGACTTCCGGGCGTTGCCCCGGCAAGGCCGGGTTCAACACGACACGAGGTCAGTATTTCCAGAGAATCGGGATTCAGATAATCCTTGAAATCGGCCCCATCTTCCACATCCGTAGGGTTTTCCCTGCCGAATAAGTGGTCGTACAGGCGCACTTCAGCTTCAAGGGCATGCTCAGCCGAGACCCAGTGCAGTGTTGCCTTGACTTTCCGCCCATCCGGGGCATCTCCACCCCGCGTGGCCGGGTCATAAATGCAGCGGAGCTCAACCACCTCGCCAGTTTTTTCATCCTTGACCACACCCACACAGGTGATAAAGTACGCATATCTCAGCCGCACCTCACGACCCGGTGCCAGACGAAAGAACTTATTTGGCGGGTCTTCACGGAAATCCTCCTGTTCAATATAAAGCACCCGCGAAAAGGGTACCTTGCGCGTCCCCGCACCGGGGTCCTCGGGGTTATTCACCGCGTCCATTTCTTCCACCTGGTCTTCCGGATAGTTCTCAATGACCACCCGCAGCGGACGCAATACCGCCATAACACGCTGCGCCCGCTGGTTCAAGTCCTCACGTAAACTGTGCTCAAGCAAAGCGATATCAACGGTACTGTCGGTCTTTGCCACACCAATGCGCCGGGCAAAGTCACGGATGGACTCCAGTGTGTAGCCGCGTCGGCGCAAACCCGATATCGTCGGCATCCGCGGGTCGTCCCAGCCACTCACACGCCCTGCCTGCACCAACTCCAGAAGCCGGCGCTTGCTCATTACGGTGTAGGTGAGATTGAGTCGGGCAAACTCAATCTGCCGGGGGTGATAGATGCCCAGCTCGTCCAGAAACCAGTCGTACAGCGGACGATGGTCTTCAAATTCCAGTGTGCAGATGGAATGGGTAATCCCCTCGATGGAGTCCTCAAGGCCGTGGGCCCAGTCGTACATCGGATAGATGCACCATTTATCGCCCGTGCGGGGGTGCTCGGAGTGTAGAATACGGTACATGACCGGGTCGCGCATATTCAGGTTCCGGGAAGCCATGTCGATTTTCGCCCGGAGCACACGTGAGCCGTCCGGGAATTCGCCGGCCCGCATGCGCTGGAACAGGTCAAGGTTTTCCTCGATGGAACGGCCCCGGTACGGGCTCTGCTTGCCCGGGTCAATTAAGGTGCCGCGGTAGCCCCTGATTTCCTCGGCGCTCAGTTCGTCCACGTAAGCTTTTCCGGCTTCAACCAGCTGCACGGCATACTGGTACATCTGCTCAAAGTAACCCGAGGCGTAGTACAGCCGGTCCTCCCAGTCGAATCCCAGCCAGCGAACATCTTCGATAATTGAATCGATGTATTCCTGTTCTTCCTTGACGGGATTGGTATCGTCGAATCGCAGGTTGCAGAGGCCGTTGAAGTCAGCGGCGACGCCAAAATTCAGGCAGATGGACTTGGCGTGCCCGATGTGCAGATAGCCGTTCGGCTCCGGAGGAAACCGGGTGTGTACCCGACCATCGTACTTATTTGTCCGGAGGTCATCATTGACAATGTCCCGGATGAAATCACGAGATGATTCAAAATTGTTCGTGGTCATAAGTTACTCCCCAGCTTTGCCAGCGCAACCCCAATCCTCTTCAAACATACTTCTTTACCCAGCACCATCATCGTTTCAAAGAGAGGAGGAGCCGCATTGCGGCCGGTGGTAGCTACCCGAAGCGGGTTGAATAGCTGCCCCGCCTTGAGCCCCAGTTCTTCAGCCAGGGGCCGAAGCGCGCCTTCCAGCGAATCATGGTCAAAGCTATCCAGCGAGGATAGTCTCTCCTGAGCGGCTTTCAGTGCCCTGAGTGTGGTTTCGGCGGTCATCTTCTTACCCACCAGCAAAGATGCGTCATATTCCAGCTCATCGAGAAAGAAGAAGTCAGCATACGTCGCCGCTTCCGCCAGCGTGTTTATCCGCTCCCGAATCAGGGGCACAATCCGGCCCGCGTATTCTTCGGAGACAGGCCGTT
>JBARQF010000264.1:0-2162 GCA_049643605.1 Dehalococcoidales bacterium | reverse complement strand
TGTTATAATTCTAAGGCCATTATGATGTGCTTCGTAAACCCAGCCAATTTGTCGGAAAGGAGAATGAACCATGGCCAACTGTGTGGGAGCCCTGGATCAGGGCACGACCAGTACCCGATTCATCATTTTTGACCATAGCGGCCACATCATCAGTGTGGACCAAAAAGAACATGAACAGATATTCCCGCAGCCGGGCTGGGTGGAACATGATCCTCTTGAAATCTGGCAGAACACCCAGGATGTGATCCACGGCGCACTGGCAAGAGGGGGACTTTCCGGATCGGAACTGGTCGCCATCGGGATTACCAATCAGCGGGAAACCAGCGTGATCTGGGACCGAAATACGGGCAGGCCTTTCACCAACGCCATTGTGTGGCAATGCACCCGCACCCATGAAATTTGCAGGGAACTTTCCAAAGAAGGGGGTCAAGAGAGGTTCCGGGACAAAACCGGCCTACCCATCGCCACCTATTTCTCGGGACCGAAAACCAAATGGATTTTAGATAATATCCCGGAAGCGCGTGAGGCGTCCCTCAAAGGGGATGCCCTCTTCGGAACCATGGAGACCTGGGTCATCTGGTGGCTCACCGGGGGGCCGGAAGGGGGGGCTCATGTCACCGATGTGACCAATGCCAGCCGCACCATGCTCATGGATCTGAATTCTCTTCAATGGGATAATGACATCTTGGAGACTCTGGGAATCCCGCGACATATCCTGCCTCAAATCGTCCCCTCCAGTGATCAAAGCCCTTGGGGCTTGACGCCTGAAGACGGCCCTCTGGGCGCTCGAATCCCGGTCTGCGGGGCGATTGGGGACCAGCAGGCCGCCCTTGTAGGTCAAGCCTGCTTTGAAAGGGGAGAAGCGAAAAACACTTACGGCACTGGATGCTTTCTCCTGCTGAACACCGGCACCAGACCGACTGCGTCAGCACATGGTCTGATCACCACCCTGGCCTACCAGGTAAGCGGCCAACCGGCGGTATACTGCCTCGAAGGGTCCATCGCTATTGCCGGTGCCCTTGTGCAGTGGATGCGAGACAATCTGGGACTGATATCAGAGGCGCGGGAGATTGAGGACTTGGCTCTTGGGGTGGAGGATAACGGTGGTGTGTATTTTGTTCCCGCCTTTTCTGGGTTGTTTGCCCCCTACTGGCGTGCCGATGCACGCGGGGCAATCGTCGGCCTGACCCGATACGTCAATAAAGGCCACCTCGCCCGGGCGGTGTTGGAGGCCAACGCCTATCAGACCCGGGATATCGTCGAGGCCATGGACAAAGACTCCGGCGTGAAGCTCAGCAAACTCAAGGTAGACGGGGGCATGGTGTATAATAACCTGCTCATGCAGTTCCAGGCGGACACACTGAACGTACCGGTCATCCGGCCAAAAGTTACGGAAACCACCGCCCTGGGAGCGGCCTATGCAGCCGGGCTGGCAGTTGGCTTCTGGTCCGATCTTGACGAACTGCGCAAAAACTGGGCCGAGGACCACACCTGGCGCCCGGCTATGGCACCGGAGATCAGAGAAAAGGGCTACCGGGGCTGGAAAAAGGCCGTGGATAGAACCCTTAACTGGGTGGATGAGCCGGAGTCTTAAGCAATTGGCGTTGAGCATTTCATTAAAACTGAAAGATCTACTCACATCATACCCATGACCTCAAGACTGTCTTGTATCATATTAAGAGAAAAGCCATCAAGTGAATAAACACATTTTAGAACAAGGCAGATTAAAGGAAATAGTCCAGCCACAAAGACACGGAGACACTAAGATTATAATATATTCTTTTAATAGCATTTTTAATAAACGGTATGTGCTGGATCTACAGTTTTCAGGTATTGATTCTTCTCTTTTTCATAGAGTTTTATAATTCGTACCCCTTCTTTGTTTACCCCGTAGGTCCGGCAGATCGTACTGGGGTGCCTTTGTGCCCCTGGCCCAGACCTGGCATGCAATGCTTAGCTATATTATATAATATAAATAGATACTATAGAAATTGCAATATATGCTAAGGAACTCGCGCCAGGGCAGGCTTAGTGGCTGAACTGTTACGATTAAAGCGATTTCTTAATCATTAAGTTGCTTTAGAACCTAAGTCCTCCTCTAAGATTCAATCCCTGGCTTATAGTTTTTTATTTAGGAATTTAAGAGCGTCCCCCTTTACATG
>JBARQF010000263.1:0-2813 GCA_049643605.1 Dehalococcoidales bacterium | reverse complement strand
TACATATGCTTACTTGAGGAAATATGAGGTAGCTGGGCGGCATGAGAATTCTTTTCATTAAGATACCGCGCGTGGTGTTTATCGTCATAATTTCCCTCTTATTTTTAATACTGGGAAGAAGCTATTTCACGTTTGCCCAGCCAGATAACGGCATGGAATTCAGCTTTGTGCACTCAAAGATGTCAATTGCTGAATCGCAAGTCCTGTCTTCAAGCCTGATAGAAACAGCCCGGGATATATCGGCACTCTATGAGTATAACGTTATATCATCCGCCCTCCAGGCAATGAGAGTGCTCGAAAGAGTGAAAGCGGTTCCAGCCGTTACCCTGGCCACAAATGACATGTCGAATTTCCCCTCATCTGAGCACAGCCTTTATCCTCACTATCTCACCAAGCGTTACAGCCAGTTTAAATATACTGTTAACGGCGACGGTATTGTTAGCATAGATACTGCCTCTCCAGCCACGGTCTGTAACCTTGAACAAACCGAAGACCGCCTCAAATACATCGAATAGCACCTTTCCCGGCTTCATTGTACATGGAAGATTTCCCGTTCGTCTCCAATTCGCTAATTGATTTTTCTTCTGTCTGTCCCATCTGTTAAATTTTCCCACCTAGCATTATTGATACTTGGCGCCTTGCGTACTAAAATAGTGGCAGTATATTCTTCTTAGATTGAAGAAAGAGAGGTATTTCCATGATGAATAAAGTGCACACCTTCCTGTCGCCAACCAAGGTCATTTTCGGCAATGATTCTGCCGGTCTGGTGGGAAAGGAGACAGCGCAGTTCAACGCTAAAAAGGCGCTCGTTGTTACCGATAAGAGCCTGCTGGCAGCCGGGCTGCTGTCAGGCGTACAGGATTCGCTTAAAGCCCAGAAGATAGATTTCGATATTTTCGACCAGGTCGAGGCAGAGCCACCGGCTCACAACGTTGATGATGGCGCTCGAATAGCCGTCGATAACGGTGTAGACATCGTTATAGGCGTTGGCGGGGGCAGTTCGCTGGATGTCGCCAAGGGCATTGCCCTCATGGCCCAAAATAAGGGCAAGATACTGGACTACGCCGGGATAGACAAAGTGCCCCTGAGGGGGCTTCCCAGGATACTGCTACCAACCACGTCTGGCACCGGCAGTGAAGTCACCCGCACGCTTGTTGTCTCCGATAAAGTAGAAAACCTGAAAATGGCGGTTCACAGCAACCATGCTCTGGCGGATGTCGCCATTGTCGACCCCCTGCTCACGTTATCAGTGCCACCCCACGTAACCGCCGACACCGGAGTGGATGCCCTGGTTCATGCCCTCGAAACCTACGTCTCGGTAAACACAACACCTTTTGCCGAAATTCTGGGCATTGAGGCAATCCGTCTGATTGCGGAAAACCTGCCCGCTGCCTATGCCAAGGGCGAAAATATCACCGCGCGTTATAATATGTCGCTCGGGGCCACAGTCGCCGGCATGGCATTTTGCAGTGGCGGAGTAGGCGCGGTACATGCCTTATCCAATATACTGGGCATTAAATATCATATGTCCCACGGAAGGTCTAATGCGGTCATGCTGCCGTACATAGTTGATTACAATAAAATCGGCAACCTGAAGAAATTCGCCCGCATAGCTCAAGTTATGGGCGAAAACACAGAAGGGCTGACACCATACCAGGCATCAGAAAAGCTCGTGGCAGCCTTATTCAAATTGCTTGAAATCGTCGATATCCCGTGCCGACTGAGCGATTACGGCGCCACCGAAGCTGATATCCCGTCACTCACGGAAGGAGGCATGAAAATAAGTCGCCTCTTCGTGCCCAATCCCAGAAACATGACCGAAGAGGATGTTAAGAACATCTATACCAGGGCCCTGTGAAGTTTAACCCCCAGAACTGTAACTGCCGTGTTTATATCGCCGGCTTACGCCACGGGGTATCCCTTCCTGGCATAGGCCGCCAGGTCGCGGTTTCCGGGTAAAAACCTGGCATTTCCCTGTTTCCGCCTGAGCTGCCCGTTTTCGATGAGCACCTCGCCGCGCTGCATGGAGAATACCGTAGCGCCCGTCACCTGCTTGCCCTCGAAGAGAGTAAAATCGGCATTGCCGTGCATTCCATCCACGCTTATGGTACGCGGCACCGCCGGGTCAAAAACAACTATATCGGCATCGGAACCTTCCTGAAGGATGCCTTTTTTCGGATAGAGGCCGAATATCTTGGCCGGGTTTTCGCACATCGTCTGTACCAGGCGCGCCAGGGTGATACGCCCATCATTCACGCCGTCATGGTATACCACCTGAAGCATCGGCTCCACCGATGGAGCGCCAAATCGCGCTTCAAAGATGTTATCCGGCCCTGGTTTAGCTCCCGGACCGGTGACGAAATCTTTGGAAGCGCCACCCCGCTCTTTTTGCTCCGCCTTGACATCGCAGGAATCGCTGGCCACCGTATCGATGGCATGGCTGGCCAGGCCCCGCCAGATAGCCTCGTTGTCTTCCTTCTCTCTTAGCGGCGGACCTACTTTGCCCAGAGGTCCTCTCTCCAGCACGGCCTGGTTGGTCAGAGACAGATATTGCGGGCAGGTCTCACCGTATATACGCCGACCCTCCTGCTTCATCTGCAGCATTATCTCAGGCATTTCCCTGGCGCTCAGATGCACGCAATAAAGAGGGCAGTCGGTGAGAACCGCGTAGGTGGCCGCCCGCCGCACCGCGTCCACCTCCAGGATATTGGGCTGCGACGGCATGAAATACTCCCGGGAGACCTTTCCATCAGCCTTGAACTTTTCCACAAGGTAGTCTATAGCATAGCCGTTCTCGGCGTGCACCATGGCCA
>JBARQF010000262.1:0-3758 GCA_049643605.1 Dehalococcoidales bacterium | reverse complement strand
GCACAACCGCTGTTGACCACCACCCCAACCGCTTTCCCGCCTGCGAGTCGCTGCTGGCAAAGTACCACCGGGGCGGCTTTAATCTGATTCCGGGTAAGCACACCCGCCGCCACGCAGGGCACTTCCGAAGCCAGTATCGCCAGGTCCAGGCTTTCCTCTTTCTTGATACCAGCGTGCGTTGCACCGGCAGTGAAACCGCCTGGGGTAGTAACGGTACCCGAAGGCATGAACTCAAATCCAGCTTCCATTACCCAAATATATCACACTGGATATACCAAAGCAACGCTCCCTTACCGACCTTAATTTGACATCCACAGGCGGCGATGATAAACTTATGCCACTATGAAAATTGTAAGATACAGCATCGGCAACAAAACAGAGTACGGTATCCTGGATGGTGAGCAAATCCAGGTTATCGACGGAACACCGTTTCCGGAAATCAAAAAGCTCGACCAGTCCCACAAGCTCAGCGAGGTCAAGCTCCTGGCACCCTGCGAGCCAACCAAGATTGTAGCCATCGGCCTCAACTACCACAGCCACGCCAAGGAGGTCGGCCAGCCTGCCCCCGAGGAACCGATAATGTTCTACAAACCTTCAAGCTCGGTCATCGGCCCCGAGGAAAAGATTCACAATCCCGGCTCCACACGGGTTGACTACGAGGCGGAGCTGGGCGTGGTCATCAAGGCCCAGGCAACGAAGGTGAGCGAAAAGGATGCCATGAAGTACGTGCTGGGCTACACCTGCTGCAACGATGTCAGCGCCCGCGACTGGCAGAAAAATGACTCGCAGTGGGCAAGGGCTAAAGGCGCGGATACGTTTGGGCCATGCGGCCCCTGGATTGAAACGGATATCGACCCGGACAATGTGATGCTGGAAGCATACCTCAACGGCGAGTGCAAACAGAGTGTGAACACGAGCGACCTCATCTTTGATGTTCCGGCTCTGATAAGTTACACCACCCGGTTCATTACCCTTTTCCCGGGTGACATTATCTCCACGGGAACACCGGCCGGCATCAGCCCGATGAAGTCGGGCGATACCATCGAGATAAAAGTGGAAGGTATCGGCACGCTGCGCAATTACATGGCCTGAACGACGCCGCCCACATTCAGGAGATATCACTAGATGGAAGCAAAGACCGCCTACTTTGAGCGGCCCGGCCAGGAGAACACGGGCGAGGTGCTGCGCATTGCCGGGCAGCGGGCTAAAGAACTCGGTATCAAAACGATAGTGGTGGCGTCGACGCGGGGTGATACCGCGGCACAGGCCGTGGAAGCATTGGAGGGCTTCCGGGTAATCATAGTGACCCACAGCCAGGGCTTCCGCGAGGCAAATGCCAACTCATTCACCGAGGAGAACCGCAAGGCGGTGGAGAGCAAGGGCGGCGTGATATATACCGGCACGCACCTTTTTGCCGGCGTCAGCCGCGCCATCCGCAACAAGTACGACACTTACGTCTTCGGAGACCTGTTTGCCAGCGTGCTTCGGCTCCTTGGCGATGGGATGAAGGTGGTCTGCGAGATATCGACTATGGCGGCGGATGCCGGTCTGGTACGCACCGACGAGGAGGTAATCGCCATCGGCGGCACCGGTCGCGGCGCCGATACCGCGGTGGTGCTCACGCCGGTGAACTCGCAGAATTTCTTTGATTTGAAAGTAAAGGAAATACTCTGCAAACCGCGTTTTTAGAGCTTGATTATATAATTAAAAAAGGAGGCTATAAGGATATGGGAGAACTTGGAGCGCATTATGCCCCCGGCAAGTGCGGTAAACTCATTCCAGCACGGCTCACGACCAACACCGATATCACCGCCGGACTGAAGGCTGTCTGCGAGGAAAACGACATCAAGTACGGCGCGGTGCTCTTCGGCATCGGCAGCATACGCAAGGTGGCTTATCAGATACTGGCGCCCAAGCCGGAGACCAAGCTCGGTGCCGGCTACACCGACCCCGCAACACTCCCCGGCCCGATTGAGGTAATCAGCATGCACGGCATTGTCTTCCAGTCAGATGACGGCCAGACGCTGCTGCACCTGCACGGCACTTTTTGCGATAAAGAAGGCGCCGTATTTGGCGGGCATATCGTACCCGGTGAGAATCCGGTGCTGGCTACGCTGGACGCCTACATCGCCGAGGTGGTTGACGCCAAGACCATCCGCCAGATGGACGAGGACGTTGGCATGGCGGTGGGCATACCGCAGGGCAAGTTTGCCAAGGTAACGCCGTAGAAATCCATTAAACTGAGCAACCTCACTCCCCCCCCCTGGCGAAACTATAATCGGTACGCCAGGGGGTTCTTTCGGGCTTGAGATATCCAATACCTGTGTGGGTATAGCACCCTTGACCTTGTATCTCGAACAGTCCGGCCATTCTGGGCACGGCAAACCCTGTGCTGTATAATCCGAGTGAAAAATCAAGAACTCCTGTTTCCGGCCAGGTATCAAGTAGCTCGCTTTTACCTCTGCGTGACCTCGCAATACAGCTCCGGGGTTTCCGTCCACCCCGCCTCCCAGTCCGAAGTCTCACGTGAAAGCAGTTGATAGGTGCCACCGATAATGGAGAGGGTATAGCTGCCGCCGCTTATCCCTATCAGGTTGAAGGTGGCGACACCATCCTGCAGGTTCATCAGCTGGTAACTGGGTGTTTCCCCGGCCTCCTGCGAGCTTTCCAGGTATAAGCGCATGTCGAGGTAATCGTACGCCTTCTGTAAGGAATCCGTATTCGTCAGGTAGACCCGTACCTGGAGGTTGCCGTCATAGTCGTCGTGAGCGGTGATTTCAAACAGGTCGCCGGTTGGCGTGCTGCCGCTGAGTTCCGGGGCGTCAAAATTGACGTTGGTATAAACCTGTGTGCACCGCGAGTCTTTGGCCACCCCGGCCTCTCTCATGCCGACGCCGGTCTGCAGGTCGTCAACCTCATTCCATGTCCAGGAGCTGCCACTCTGCGGATTATCGGTCCATTGATTTGAGTATAAAGCGTAACTGACGGTGATATTTTCGGCGGTGCCGTCGTACTCTAACCCGTTGGTCTTGATGTGAACATATGCGGAGACCTGGTCAGCGCTGAGGGTGGCGCGTGACACCATGAAAACCTCAACGTACTGGATATCTCCGCCAGCCGTCTGTGTTGAGTGATTGGCGGTATCGTATAAATCCTCTTCCCAGCCGGCTGACGGGGTATAAGCGTAGGTGCTGTCATTATCTGAACTGGCCTCATCCACCTTGTCCCAGTGCTCCCCGGTGGCCGGGAACTGGTATTTAACATCAGTCTCGTCGCCGATGCCGATAGGTCTCAGGATTATGTCGTCGTTCACCGGTGTTGAAACATCGCTCCAGCTGGGTTGAGTGCCGGTAGCATTGACGGTGGCGATGTCACCGGTTGGCGTCGGCGTGGTGACGGTGTCAATCGCGGTGGTGTAGGTATAGGCGTATATCCCACCGCTGACTATCAGGATGAAACTCAACGCGACCAGCAGGTAAAACTTCTTTTCCATAAGTCCCTTGCCGCCATAGTATCTTGACTTAACCTGTGGACATTTCGGTTTGTGCGGTTACCGCGGGGTAGCCTCGCTGAAAAACTCGGGCGTGGTGGTCCACCCCGATGCCCACTCCGAAGTGTTATCCGAGACCAGGCAGTAGCCACCGCCGGTGATTTCCACGGTATAGCCTGATAGCGCCACCGTGTAAGTGATGGTGATATCGCTGAGTGTCGGTGTGGCATCACCGGGCCCGGAGAAGTACTCGCGGTACTGAATCCAG
>JBARQF010000261.1:0-5178 GCA_049643605.1 Dehalococcoidales bacterium | reverse complement strand
CCCTTGTAGTTCACCACATAAGTCTAGCTCAATTGACCGAGGCTCGTCAACAAGTTAGCCTTTGTTCGGTGGAGGGGTTCTAAAAAGCAGAGAGACTGGATATTCACACGTACGCTATCCAGTCCCTCTTATATTTTCGACGTCGAAAATTAAGTTAATTTAGGCTTTGCCAATTCGGAACATCTTGGTGCCGCAGGAAGGACATACACCCTGAGTGGCCGGCTTGCCATTCTTCATGGTGATAGACTTGGCGTCTTTCATTTCCTTCTTGGCACGACATTTCACACAATATGCCTGCATGACTACCCTCCTTTTAAGTTTATATAGGATTAGTAGCAAGAATAAACTATTCCTGTCGTGTTGTCAATAGCCATAAAGGTTAAAAAGGGATGAATTTGAGCGTCATATGGCAAAATAATTCCGTGGACTGGCCTCGTTTCTTACCCGGCCTCTGTCCTCTGGCTTTATGTTTGCCCGCAGACAACTGATTTCGTCAAATACGAACATTGCTCAATAAACGGAATATCAACTATAATTATTGGATTCGAGGTGAAAAGTGACGTTGAAAATCATTCTCATAGCCACCGGGGCTATTATTTTTATTCTTATAGTGACGGGGAAGGATTGAGCGTTGCGAACTCTTTGGCGATTTACCGACAAGCTCTATTACGGGTGGGTGATAGTTGCCGTTTTTCTGGTAATCGGCGCCACGCTTTACGGCGTACATTTCTCCTTCGGCGTGTTTTTCAAGTCGATTGAAGCCGAATTCGGCCTCACCCGGGCATCAACCTCATCTATCCTTTCGGTGAATATGGTATTTGCCGGCCTGTTCTCTTTCCTTGCCGGCTGGGCCCTGGACCGTTACGGACCGAGAGTTGTGGTGCTGCTTATGGGTAGCTTCACCGGCCTGAGCCTGATATTGACCAGCCTGACCGGCGCCGCCTGGCAGTTGTTTATCACCTACAGCCTGCTGCTGGCCATGGGCACCGGCCCCATTTACGCGGTGCCGATGTCGGCGGTCTCCCGCTGGTTTGACAGGAAAAAGGGGCTGGCGCTGGGTCTGGCCAGCATGGGAATCGGGCTGGGAACGGTGGTCGTGGCACCGTTTGCCACCTACCTCATCACCAGTTACAGCTGGCATATGGCCTATCTGGTGATAGGACTGATTGCCCTGGTAGTCGTTGTGCCTTTATCCAGGCTCCTGAAGAGGGACCCGCGTGAGATTGGCGCTCTGCCTGATGGCGTGAAGAGGCTCGATAATGTCGTACCATCTGAAGGTGGTGTGGTTTCGCCGGTTGAATCATCCATCTTGTTGATTATCCGAAGTCGTAACTTCTGGCTCATCACTGTCGTCCATTTTTTCTTTGCGGGCTGCGTGTTCTTTACCGTTGCGCACCTGATTCCGCATATCACCGATATTGGCTTCTCACCGATAGAGGCAGCCGCTGTGTTCAGCGTGCTCGGGGCCGCCTCGATTCCGGGCAGGTTGTTTATGGGTATCGCTTCGGATAAAATCGGCAGAAAACCGGCCTCGATAACCTGCACCCTGTTTATGGCGGTAGCCATCGCCGGGCTAATCTGGGCCCGTGACCTGTGGAGCCTGTATTTATTTGCCATTGTCTACGGTTTCTTCTATAGCGGTTTTGGTTCCAGCACGGCGGCGCTGATAAGCGATTCTTTCCGGTCGAAAAACATCGGTACTGCTTTCGGTCTGCTGGAAATAGGCATTGGTACTGGCGCCGCGACTGGTGCATTAATTGGTGGGCGTATTTTTGACATCAACCATAGTTATGATATGGCGTTCTTGAGCATCGCACTGACCCTGCTGGTGGCCGCCGCACTGTTCACCATGGTAAAACCGGAAGCGACCGTATCGCATCATCAATAGCAGTGGAATTTCATGGTATTATCAAAATTTAAAGACAAGATATTTTATGGCTGGGTAGTGGTGGCCACCTTCTGTATCACCGGTACGGCCATCTGGGGAATTCGTTTTTCCTTCGGTGTTATCTTTAAGGCACTGGAGAGCGAATTCGAATTGAGTCGAGCAGCCACGTCAGCTATCTTTTCCGTGCAGATGGCGATGGGCGGTATTTTCACCATTCTGGCCGGCTGGGCTCTGGACCGGTTCGGTCCCAAAATCGTTGTCCTGCTGATGGGCATCTGCACCGGCCTCAGCCTGCTGCTTACCGGACAGACCACTGACCTCTGGCAGATTTTCTTTACCTACAGCCTGCTGCTGGCGATGGGAACCGGCGCCATCTACGTCATAGTAATGTCAACTGTCTCCCGCTGGTTTGAAAAGAAACGAGGCCTGGCTCTGGGCATTGCCAGCCTGGGTGCCGGGATGGGCCCGCTGGTGGTGGCTCCCTTTGCCACCTATTTGCTCTCCGCCTTTGATTGGCGGATGGCGTTCACTATCCTTGGGGCCATCGCCTGGGTGGTGGTGCTACCGTTATCCCGACTTTTAAAGCGAGACCCGCAGGAAATCGGTATGCTGCCCGACGGAGCCGAGTTCTCCCAAAGTATCACCCATGATAAGAAGCCCTTCGTCGTGGAGGACTATCTTTCCCCATGGCAGGCGTTTCGAACCAGGAGCTTCTGGCTCTTCCTCTGTATCTTTCTCCTCTTTGCGGTGAATTTATTTATAATCCTGACACATCTGGTGCCCCACATCACTGACCTCGGATTTTCCCCGGTGGAAGCAGCGACTGTTCTCAGCGTGGCTGGCGGGGCGGCTCTCGCCGGTAGGTTGCTGCTGGGGACAGCGTCAGACCGACTGGGCAGGAAAAGAGTGGTAATAATCTGTATGCTGCTTCATATTATCGCTCTGTTGTGGCTGCTCTGGTCACGAGAGCTGTGGATGTTCTACATCTTTGCGCTTATTTTCGGGATTGCCTGGGGAGGGATGGGACCGGCGATGGCGGCGGTAATCGGGGAGACCTTTGGCCTCGGTCGGATAGGGGCCGTTCTTGGCGTACTTGAACTCGGTTTTAGCATCGGAGCGGGCATAGGTCCGGTTGCCGGCGGCCTCATATTTGATTTAAAACAGAGCTATTCTCTTTCGTTCCTGGTGGGGGTGGTGGCGATGCTGGCGGCTACCGTGCTCGTCGCGTTTGTCAGACGGGAAACGGGCAGAACCATAGCCAGCAGATGAGCGATATGGTTAGTAAACGAAAATATAGGCAGCGAGTTGAGCCAGCCTCATCGCGCTACCCGGAATGATACCCAGCAGCAGCACGCCAAGACAGCACAGGAACAGGGCCAGTCGTAACGCTCCGGAGGAGGAAACCTTCCCTGTGGAGGCGGCCTCACCCAGCCACATCACCTTGACCACGCGCAGATAGTAGTAGGCGGAAATGACGCTGTTGAAGACGGCGATTATCACCAGCCAGAGCATGCCCTGCTGCATCGCCGCGTTGAAGATATAGAACTTGGCCATAAAACCTGCCGCCGGTGGCATGCCTATCAGCGAGATGAGGCAGAGTGTCAGTGCCAGCGCCAGCAACGGTGCCCGCTTTCCCATGCCGGAGTAATCGTCGATGAGGTCGCTGCCAAGTTTATTGGAGATGGCGATGATGGCGATGAAGGCGCCTATGTTGGTGAAGGCGTAGCTGGCAAGGAAGAAAAGTACGCCGCTCTGTCCGAGAATGTTATCGGCCGATGCCACGCCCATGGCAGCCAGCCCCACCATGAGGTATCCGGCCTGGGCGATGCTCGAGTACCCGAGCATGCGTTTGATATTGGCCTGCGGTATGGCAAGGATATTGCCGGTGGTCATGCTGATTGCGGCCAGCACGGCAAATATATATCCCCAGTTCAAACTCAGCCAATCGGGCAAGCCAAAGGCGGAGAAGAAAACCCGCAGGATAATGGCAAAACCTGCCGCCTTGCTGGCCACGGACAGGTAGGCGGTGATTGGAGTTGGGGCTCCCTCGTAGACGTCAGGCACCCACATATGGAAGGGAACGGCGGCAATCTTGAAGCCGAGCCCAGCGACAAGCAGCACGATGCCCAGAAGCAGTCCGGGGCTGGCCAGGAGTGTCATCGGTGGCAGCGTCTGGATAACCTGGGCGATTTCACCCAGCTGTGTCTTGCCGGTGAAGCCAAAGATTAGCGCCATGCCGTAGAGCAGCACCGCCGAAGCCACCGCTCCGAGCAGCAGGTATTTCAACGATGCCTCGCTTGATTTTTTGTCTTTCAGGAAACCGACCAGTGCATAGAGGGAGATGCTGGCCAGCTCAAGCGCAATATAGATGGCAATCAGGTTGGTGGCGGCGGCCATCAACATCATGCCCAGCGTGGCCAGTAGCACCAGGGCATAGTATTCGCCCTGAAAGCGTGAGAACTTACCGACGTAATCGGTGGAGGAGAGAATCACCAGGAAGGCAACGCCCAGAAAGAGCACCTTGAAGAAAAGGGCGAAGTTGTCCACGGCCAGCATGTTGTTGAAGATGGCCGGGTAGCTGCCGCCCCACATGGCGATGGTGACCCCGCCCGCAATCACCAGCCCGGAAATGCTGACCTGCGCCAGCCACCGCTTCTGCTCGACGAATAAATCGAGCAGGATAACGATGACCGCAGTGGCTGCCAGGGCTATTTCCGGTATGAACAGGGCCAGGTTCAATATATACTCCTTACCATCATTTTATCCACCCAGCAGTCCCACAATGGGCGAAATGCCGAGCTTGAATACGTCGGTGATGATGGCGGGATAGATACCCACCAGCATTATCACCGCTATAAAGGCGAACATATACACTTTCTCCAGAGTATCGGCATCAGCCGTGCCGTTGTACTGTTCCAGCGGCGGGCCGTAAAAAACCCGCTGCAGCATCCAGAGGATATAGCCGGCGGTGACCACCACGCCGAGCACACCCAGGATGGTGTAGCCCTGAATCCAGGGCACGGTAGTCGAGGAGAAGCTGCCGACGAAGACCAGAAATTCGGCGGCGAAGCCGCTGGTGGTCGGCAGTCCCAGAGAGGCCAGCCCGGCGATGGAGAAGACCACGGTGATTATGGGCACCTGTCTCGCCAGGCCGCCGAGTTTTCGAAGGTCGCGCTCGTGTGTATTGTGCATTACCAGCCCCACCATGGCGAAGAGCAGGCCGGTGACCACCCCGTGGCTGAACATCTGAAGCGCCGCACCCACCAGGCTAACCTTTCCCAGAGCAAAAA
>JBARQF010000260.1:0-1985 GCA_049643605.1 Dehalococcoidales bacterium | reverse complement strand
CATATAGCCCCTGGACATGATTTCCTCCTTTAAAGAGTGGAATTTCTAGACAAGGATAATTCTATAGGCTGGCTTTTGTCAAATGGCAGGCTTTACAGAAATAAAAACGACCACCTTGAAGCATGGCGGCGTTTTAAGGTAGAATTTTTTAGGCATTTGGAGAGGTGTCCGAGTGGTTGATGGTGCCGCTCTCGAAAAGCGGTCTCCGTGTTTAGCGGAGCGTGGGTTCGAATCCCACCCTCTCCGTTTTAGAAATGATATAATTGGCCTGACAAGCTGTTATATAGTGCAGTAATTGTCCTGGGAACTCGTTTGCGGAGAGGTGCTGGAGTGGCCTATCAGGCACGCCTGGAGAGCGTGAGTAGCCTTTGGCTACCGTGGGTTCGAATCCCACCCTCTCCGCCATCAGATTTCCTTTAGAGAGCGTCTCACTGACGCTTTACCTGCGCCGGCGCCGCGGTCGTTATCCGATTGTCTACACTATACCGCTATGCTAGAATTGCCTTGAAGATGACAGATAAAGACATTAAATACTGGGTGGGTTTCAGCCTCGTCCCCGGCATCGGCCGCGTGCGGTTTGCCCAGCTTGAGAACCATTTCGGCAGCCTTAAGGATGCCTGGCAGGCGACACCTGCCGAGCTGAAAAAGGCCGGCCTCGACCGCAATGTTGTACAGGCGATTACCACCTGGCAGCCCAAAATTTCTCTGGACGATGAAATGGAGAAGCTGGCCCACTACGGGGTGAAGGTTTTCAAGTATAAAGATGAAACGTACCCGTCTCGGCTAAAGGAAATATATGACTACCCGCCGCTGCTGTACGTCCGGGGTGAACTGATGCCACAGGACGAATGGTGTCTGGCGGTGGTCGGCACGCGCCGGGCGACCGTTTACGGGAGGCAGGTAACGGAGGAAATCGTGTCTGACCTGGCGCAGAGCAATATTACCGTGGTCAGCGGTCTGGCTAAAGGTATAGATACTATAGCCCATCAGGCAGCACTGGATGCGGGCGGCAGGAGTATCGCCGTTTTTGCCTGCGGGCTTGACGTTGTTTATCCCGGCGAAAACGCGGACCTGGCCCGGAAGGTCATGCAACAGGGCGCTCTTATCAGTGAATACCCCCTGGGCACAAAGCCAAGGCCGGACAATTTCCCGCGGCGCAACCGAATCATGAGTGGGTTGAGTATGGGTGTGCTCGTCGTTGAGGCTGGTGAAACCAGCGGCGCCATAATAACGGCACAGTTTGCGCTGGAGCAGAACCGTGAGGTATTTGCCATTCCCGGCAGTATACTTTCGTCGGCCAGCCGGGGCACCAACCATCTGATTCAGGAAGGCGCCAAGCTGGTTAGGGACTATACCGATATTCTGGAAGAACTTAACCTGATGACGATAACGCGTCAGATAGAGATGAAGGAAATATTGCCCGCTTCGGATACGGAATCCCGGTTGTTAAAACATCTCGGTGCCGAGCCAACTCATATCGATGAGGTATGCCGCAGCAGCGGGCTGCCGGTATCCACAGTCAGCAGCGCGCTGGCGATGATGGAACTGAAGGGCATGATAAAGCAAATGGGGTCGATGAGCTATATTCTGGCCAGAGAGGTCAGAGAGGAATATCGGGTGAGAGTGGATTAATAATATGGCCAAAAATTTGGTTATTGTAGAATCACCGGCGAAGGCCAGGACACTGCTTAAAATACTGGGTGGCAGCTACAATCTTAAGGCATCATTAGGCCACGTAAGAGATTTGCCCAAAAGTGACCTGGGTGTGGACGTGGAAAATGGTTTTGCTCCCAGATATGTAGTGCCGAAGGCGAAAAATAAGCTCGTTAATGAGCTGAAAAAGGCCGTTAAAAGCGCGTCCACGGTTTATCTGGCCACCGACCCCGACCGTGAGGGAGAAGCCATCGCCTGGCATCTGGCTGAGGTAATTAAAACAGACAGCAAGCCCTGTCATCGCGTCGTCTTCCACGAAATAACCGACGAAG
>JBARQF010000259.1:0-1839 GCA_049643605.1 Dehalococcoidales bacterium | reverse complement strand
CATAAGGACCATGTGCAGCGGTTCGGTGGACCCGGTTTACATTTTGAGAGCGCTGCTTGGTGGGGCCGATGGCGTTATTATGGGGGGATGTCCTCCCGGTGACTGCCACTATGTTTCCGGAAACTATAAAGCGAGAAGGAGAATGGCCATACTGAAGACCATGCTGGATACTCTGGGCCTTGAGGACGACAGGGTCTGGATAAGGTGGATAAGCGCCGCCGAAGGCCCAAAATTTGCCCGGACCATGAATGAAGTTACCGAATCGATTAAAAAGCTGGGGCCGAATCCTTTAAGCAAAGACTGGTCTGTTTAAGGAATAGAGATGGAGAAATACGCGACTATACCTACCGGAAATCAGGGGGCACTCGGGGCGATTCGGCAGTTCCTGGCCAGCCTCCTGGAGAAGAAGCTGGTCGACGCGCTGCTGGTGCCGCTGGAACTGCCCGCCGGAGATAATGTGGTGCCGACCATCGTAAGCAGCCCGGAGCAGGTTCAAGTGGCCAACCCGCTGGCGCCGGTGATGCCGGTGAACGCCGCCCGCCTCGTCTCCAGGATAACCATGGTATCATCCAGTCCGGACCGACTGGGCGTGGTGCTGCGTCCCTGCGAGCTCAGGGCGCTGGTCGAGCTGGTAAAGCTCAAGCAGGCATCGCTGGATAAACTGCTGCTGATTGGCATTGACTGCCATGGCACCTATTCCGTTGCTGACTACGGAAAGTTCGTCGGCGAAAGCTCGTCACCAACCGAAGATTTCCTGAAGCGGGTTCTAGAAGGCAAAGACGACCCTCTGCTCCGTAAGGCCTGCCAGATATGTGAATACCCTGTCCCCATGTGCGCCGACCTTACCCTCGGCCTGTTTGGAGCCAACCTTGATAAGGAGATTTTGCTGGTAGCCAGTACGCCGGAAGGAGAGCAGGTAATTCAGGAACTGGGCCTTGAGGAGACAAAAGCCGCAGAGAGGGAGGCGGCCGTATCAGGGCTCATTGCGGAAAGGGCGAAAAAGAGGGAAGAGCTGCTGAAACAGACCCGGGAAGAGGTAAAGGGCCTGGATAAAATGATGGCCACCCTGGCCACCTGCATCAACTGCCACAACTGCAAAACGGCCTGCCCGCTCTGTTACTGCAAGGAATGTTTCTTCGACTCTCCGGTGTTTGAATTTGAGGCCGAAAAGTATCTGGGCTGGGCGAAGCGAAAAGGCGCCCTCCGTATGCCCAATGATACGCTTCTCTTTCACCTGACTCGACTCAACCACATGGTGGCTTCCTGTGTCGGCTGTGGACTATGCACCGAAGCCTGCCCTAACGATGTTCCCGTATCCGATATCTTCCGTCTGGTGGGATACGAGGTGCAGAAGCTCTTCGATTACGTGCCGGGCAGAAGCCTGGAGGAAGAACTGCCCCTGACCACATTCAAAGAGGAGGAACTGCCCGATATCGGGGTGTAGCCCTATGCAATATATCAAAAAAGAAGGCAGAACGGAGCTCGACCGCCGTTTTGGCGAGCAGGTAAAGGAAGAAAGCGGCGCTGAAATCGACCGCTGCTACCAGTGCCTCACCTGCAGCCTGGGCTGTCCGTCGGCTTTTGCTATGGACTATCTGCCGCACCAGATTGTCCGGATGGTGCAACTGGGCCTCCGACAGGAAGTATTGACCAGCTCCACGATATGGGTCTGCGCCGACTGCCAGACCTGTGCCACCAGATGTCCGAATGAGGTTGACCTGGTGGGCATAATGGATGTCCTGCGTGAGACATCGCTGCGTGAGGGGCTGGTGAAAGAGCGCGCTGTGGCTGATTTTCACCGCATTTTTCTGGGAAACATTGAGCGGTGGGGAAGACAGC
>JBARQF010000258.1:0-9130 GCA_049643605.1 Dehalococcoidales bacterium | reverse complement strand
GACCAGCACTGCCATTGTGGCCAGCGGGGGAATCACCCATTTCACAGGTAGCCGACAGACAGCATTTGCCGACCGGCTGGCCCCTGACCTGAACCCCGCCGTTGCCTTTGATATCCAGTCGACTTTCAATTTCCGCCCGAGGATGATTGCTGCCGTCAACCCCGCATAATACAGCCATAGCCAGACCGGAGCTATCGGGTCCACTTCGATAAAGGCCAGGGGTGACGAAGCCAGCCAGCTGGCTATGACCAGCATATAGGACAGGAAAAGCCAGGCAAGCCAGCCGATGGCCTGGCCGGCAAGAAGGAATATGAGCCCGATAACGCCGGATGCCACGCCGGCAAGAATTACCACCGGTAAAGCGGGCAGGAGCAGGAACGTGGCCAGCGGTCCGGCAAAGGAGATGATGCCAAAATAATGGGCCACCACCGGCCAGACCGCGATTATGGCTGCCATGGTGACACTGAGGCTGTCGCCGGCGAAGTTGGCGGCGGTTGCTATAGCCTCCTCTTCGCCGATGAATTTACTTATCGCCCTTCTTCCCAGTGAACGGAAAGATGGGAAGAGAAAGACCAGTCCCGCCATCGCCAGGAAGCTAAGCTGAAAGGCGGCGTCTCCCAGGATGTAAGGACTGATGCCAACCATTATCGCGGCGGCAAAAGTAAGGGCGGTGATGGCACTGCGCTGCCTCCCCAGAAGCTCGGCGGTGAGAAACAGAGTGGCCATAATGGCGCCACGGATTACTGGTGGGTGCATGCCGGTGAGCAGCGCATACAGCCAGATGGTGGCCAGAGCCAGCCATACATATAGATAATATCGACGACCAAATAGCCATGTGCCGAGGCTGAGCATGATACCGGCGACGATGCCGAGGTGAAGCCCGGATATGGCCAGCAGGTGTGCCGTCCCGGTCCGGGCGAAATCATTTTTGACTGATGGCGGTATGTTTTCGCGGATGCCCAGGATGATTCCCTGGGCCAGTGATGCCTGTGGCTCAGGCAGTACCCTGGACAGTGTTTGTGCCAGGCTGGCTCTCAACTCGTATATCCATGACAGCGGCTTGAAACCGAGCCCGCGTGCCTCTATTTTAATATCAGGGTAGAGAATAGTACTGTAGATTCCCTGGTGGGCAAGGTAGCCCCGGTAATCGAAGTCGTTTAGCTGGGGTGGCGTCTCCATCTCGCCAGTCACCTGGAGCCGGTCGCCGTATTTGTACGTGGAGACGCGCGGCATAATTAGCAGGGCATTTCCTTCGACCGATTGCCATTCACCATCGGTGCGTGTTTCTGAAACGGAAAAGTAGAGGCGGGTGCTGCGGTCGCTGATTTCAGGGTCTCTGGCTATTATCCCCCTGACGTCAATGGTGCCGCGGTCATTATAGTAACGCAGGTCATCAACATCGATTATGTGCAGGCTTTGATAGGCATACCATGAGGCGGTAAAAAGGGCGAACAGGCTGAGGCTGGTTATGACTATGAATTTGCGGTACTTTTTCAGAAAGAGAAGGAATGGCAGCGGCACGAGGCCGGCTGACAGCAGGACCAGCGGCAGGTCGAATCTGGTCCCCAGATAAATACCCACCACCCAGGCGGCGCTGAGCAAAATCAGTGGCACGGGTGTCCTTCTTTAATCTTAATCTGAAACCGTTATCAGGTGCTTGATTTTTTCGTAGGTCGCTGTCCCGATACCTTCCACTTCGGTTATTTCACTGATATGCCTGAACGGTCCGTTCTGCTGACGGTAATCAATGATGGCCTGGGCTTTTGTTTCGCCAATGCCGGGGAGCGCCTGCAGCAGCCAGGCTCCGGCATGGTTCAGGTTGACCTTTTGTGATACCTCTGCTTCGTTGACAGAGGGAATGTACAGCTTGATACCATCAAGGTCGGCCGCTACGGTCGTCCCGCCGGCCGTCTCCAACAACGCCGCGATGGAGTCTCCTTCTTGCAGTGGATAGTAACCGGGAACATTGACCGCGCCGGCAACGGATACCTGACCGTTGATTTCGGGCGCTGGAGATAGGTTGATATCAATTGGCTGACTGCGGTTGTATTTTGACCATATCAATACGCTGCCCGCCACAATCACGATAATGAGAAGCAGGATAGCCGCCGCCCAGAATTTACTGGACCTTATCATGACCTTCTCCTGAAATGAGATTTATATGATGTGGACGGGCGTGGTTTCGGGTTGAAGGCGGTTGATGGCTTTCAGAGCTCTTTATTTTGCCGTCCTCATGGCAACATTCCGGTTGTCAAATGCCGGTCAGGTTGGAACGCAGTTCCTCTTCCAGTTCCAGAGTGGTCAGGGCGATTATCTGGTCTCCTTCGCGGATAACGGTGTTGGGTTTAGGTATGACCGGCTTGCGGTCTCTGGGGATAAGCAGCGCCAGCTTGGTTCCCTCTGGCAGCGGGACTGCCTTGACTGGTTTGCCAATGGCCTTCGAGTCTGAAGGAATTCTTACCTCTACAATCTCCAGCCCCCGGTCATCACGGGTCAACAGATGCGTCAGCGTATGTGTGGGCACCTCTTTCTCTACGGCTTCCAGGATGAGGTTGGTGGCACTGACGGTAACATCGATTCCCAGTTTCTTGAAGAGGATTTCGTTCTGGGGGTTTCTGATGCGGGCGATGGTACGGGGCACGTTGAATTTATGCTTGGCTACCTGGCAGGCGACCATATTATCTTCATCGTCTCCGGTAACGGCCACCAGCATATCCGCCCTGCTGGTACCGACCTCGGTCAGCGTGGCCGCTTCACAGCCGTCTCCTCGCACGCAAACACTACCCATTTCCTCATTGATAATATCGCAAAAATGGGCGCTCTTCTCGACGATGAGTATTTCGTGTCCCTCGTTAAGCAGTGCCCTTGCCAGGTAATAACCTACTCTACCACCACCAACAATGATGATATACATCTCTCTCCTCTTAGCTCTTTAATTTATCTCTCACCAGCTCGGCAAAAATCGTTGTTGGGCTGAAGGCTTCTATGCCCAGGGTATCATATAGCTCCTGGCGCAGGGGGTCATAGATCCGGGAAAACACCCGTGGCACATTGAAAATATGCTTGGAAATCTGGGCGGCCATGACATTCCGGTTGTCTACCTGCGTCATGGCGACAAAGACGTCTGCCTCTTCAATGCCGGCCCTCCTCAGTACTTCCTCATCCATGCCGTTGCCGAGCAGTGCCGTGCCGTTGAAGTCAGGTGGCAACCTGCGGAAACTGTAAGTATCGATGTCCAGGATGGTAATATCGTGACCTTCATGTTCCAGCAGGCTGGCTATCTGAGCACCGACTCTACCGCAGCCCATAATGACTATTCTCATAATTGACCTCAATAAATAGTTTTAATATTGATATAGTATCACCGGACAGGGAGCATTTTTCAGCACGTAGGGAGCCACGCTGCCCAGGCTGAATTGGCCAAACCGTCTCTTGTACTTGACGCCCATCAGAATAAGGTTAACCCCGCGTTCCACCGCTTCATCGATTATCGCCGGACCTGCCTCGCGGGCCTGAAGAATATCAGTCTCCACCTCGTAGTCTTCTTCCTCGGCAAGAATTTCCATGTGGTCGAGGATGCTCTCGGCTTCATCGATTTCAGGTCTGATTTCCGCATCAAGGGGCAGGGCACGTTTGATAGCGACGACGTAAACCGACCAGATCTTACCTTTTTCTTTCTTGGCGAGCCTGACGGCGAGCTTTAGGGCCTCAACATCAGCCTCGCTACCAACCACCGGAACCAGAATTTTCTGGAATTTCATTTCCTCTTACAATAATTTTAATATAGGGTATTATAATCCTCTCCGTAAAAATCTACAATATTGCGCAGTCTTTTTTCTATTGTTTTTCCGGGTTCTCTGGCGTATGAGTCAGCGGTAGATTCTCCCGTTTTCGGTAGAAATAATAAATAATGATACCGACGACCATCCAGCCAAGCCCCACCCATCGGCTGTAAGGCTGAGTAATCAGAATGATAATCCAGATGACGCTGAGCGCGCAGATACCGAGTATGGCGGTGACCGGCAGCTCATGCCCCTTTATCTTTATATTCCAGCCAACCTTGAACGGACGTGGCAGTTCCGGTCGCCTGATGCGCAGACTGATGATTGAGGCGTGGGCGAACGTGAAAGCAAGCAGGGAGCCAATCGCGTATAACGCGCCCATGTTTTTAAAGACATTGGCTTCAAAAAAGCCCGGAATAATGATAAGGATGGCAATAATGCTGAACAGAATGATTGATATATAGGGTGTTTTGAACCGGGGATGGATCCGGCTCAGCACTGGCGGCACCAGCCGATGTTTGCCCAGCGAGAAAGCGAGTCGCGAAATGCCAATGAGCCCGGCGTTGGTGGCGATGAGCAGGATAGTACCGGCCAGGATGGCAATAAGCGGCTTGAGTACAACCTGCAGGACGGCCAGCGGCAGGTTGGCGGCAATGCCGGCGACCGGGTCCCGGGACCAGTCAGAAGCCAGCTCCTGCGGCGTCATCGCCGAGAGCGATACCAGCGAGATGCCGGCAAAGATGACCAGAACCGCCACAATCATCATCACCAGCGCTCGCGGCACATTTTGCTCCGGCTTTTTCGTCTCTTCCGCCATCTGCGACATGGTTTCAATTCCGGTATAGGCAATGGCGGCCAGCGCAATGCCCAAAATCAGGTTTTCCGGTGCCGGCCAGTTATTGACGATGCGGCTGATTATAAGGGTCGGATTGAATAAAAGTATAAAGCCAATAATCACCAGTGACACCTGCGTTGCTATGTCCAGCACGGCCGCACTGATATTGACGAATGATGTCTCCTTGATGCCGACGACATTCAGGGTCATGAGGAAGATGACGATTCCCACAGAAGCCAGGGTGCCGATGGCGGCTGAATCTTTGAACGGTTCCCAGAAGTAGCCAAGGTAGGGGGGAATGGTGAAAGCGGAGATGGCAATGGTGACGATGTAGCTCAGCATGAGCGCCCAGCCGGCGATGAAGCCGCAGAGGTCATTGAAGCCATGCCGGGCAAAGCTGGCCGAGCCACCAGCCTCTGGCAACATGGCGGTACCTTCGGCGTAGGTGAGCGCGGTAAAGATAAAAAGGATACCGGCGATGCCCAGTGCCACGGGCGTTGCCCCCATTGCTACGATGGCAACAATACCCAGAGCGTAGTAGATAGAGGAGCCAACATTGCCGTAACCGGCGCTGAATACGGCGGGGATGCCGAGGACCCGCCGCAGACGGAATTGTTTGATTCTCCGGGGGCGGAAGAATCTATCACCGGGTTTGGGTTGCCAAGGGGTCTGCATATTTTATATTTAGTTTAATTACTCTGCTACTTTTACCGTACAATGAGCTATTTTATGCCCCTTCAAAGCGGCTGTCAAATTTTTAGCGGCATAGGTATTGACAAATGGCATATTAATAGCTATAATATGTGACAAATGTCATAGCGAGAAGGTACTGGTATGATAATCAGAACGAGAATATTTGAGCTGTACGATGGACGCTACGGCAACCTGTCAGAGATGGCTCAGGCCATGGAGCTTTCGGTGAGCCAGATTTACCGGGTGCGTGAGGGCAAACGAGGTATCAATCAAAAATTCATTATCGGGGCCAAGAAAGCGTTTCCCAACCACAGACTTGAAGACCTCTTCTATCTTACGGATGAATGGGATAATGGCTTGACAATAAGGACAGATGTCACCGGCAGTTACCATAGTGTTGGCATGAGGGAATAAGTCGGTATCAGAAATTGGCGGAAATTAAACGGGAGCGCTAATCAAATTGGAAAAGGGGTGGTAAAAAATGCAACTGGTGGTCTTGCAACTGATATCCGGCATGGTTGAAGACGTTGTTCGGCGCGTGTGTGGTTCCATAAAACAGGTATGGTTAGAAACTGAGAATGGTAGAAAAGGCGAATTTTATTTGTCCCCGGTAGCGGTCAAAGAGCGAAGCAGTCGAACACGAATCCCTGAAGATTAAGATTGATGAGCGAAGTCGCCGATTAGGCCGACTCCGCTGCCGATTCCTCCTGATTTTAGAGCCCGGTTTCTTCCGGTTGTACCTTGCGCAGGGTTTCTCTTACTTCCGGGTAGTCAATATACAGCTTACCGTTAAGATGGTCAATCTCGTGTTCCAGCGCCTGGGCTAAAAGGCCCTCAGCCTTTATTCTGACTTCCTTGCCGTTCTGGTCGCGGCCTTTCACGGTTACTGATTCGGAGCGTTCTATCTGACCAAAATAACCAGGAACGCTGAGGCAACCCTCATCAATAATGCGTTCTCCCCTGCGGCGCACTATCTCCGGATTGACCAAAACAATTTCTTCCTCCTCGGGTATCCCGATGACGATGACTCGTAACGAGACGCCTACCTGCGGCGCCGCCAGCCCGACGCGACCCGGGTCGGCATACATCGTTTCCAGCATGTCCCGGATAAGCTTTTTAACCGAGCCGTCAATGGTGTGGATTTTTTTTGCCTTGCGTTTCAGCACCGGATCAGGAGCGGTGCGAATTTGACGAACTGCCATCGTTGTTCCTTGGATGATAAAATCGATTACAGTTTACTAGAGCAGGCTTACCGGGTCAATGTCAACCGTCCAGCCCTGAGGGAAGGTTATTTGAGATAAGAAAGAGGGCAGTTCGGCGCCACGCAGTATGATCTGCCATCGGTAGCGACCTCTGAGGCGGTGGATGAATGCCGGGGCGGGGCCAATCAGATTGAGATTGCTTATTCCCCGGGCGTCTCTTTCCAGGGTTAGCACGTTCCTCATTTTTTCCGCCTCTCGCTGGCAGGCGGCATCATTGGTATGGCCGCAGGTTAACGCGGCCAGCCGGGAAAAGGGAGGGTTATGCAGCTGGCGCCGGTAGTCGATTTCCTTTTCGTAGAAAGCAAGGTAATCGTGGCTTGCCGCCGCCTGAATGGCATAGTGGTCCGGTGAGAAGGTCTGAATGATTACATGACCACCCAGAGGTCCTCGCCCGGCTCTGCCGGCCACCTGGCTCAGGAGCTGGAAAGCCCGCTCCCCGGCCCGGAAGTCAGGGAGATTCAGGCTCGTGTCTGCGCTTACCACTCCCACCAGTGTTACCCGGGGCAGGTCCAGTCCTTTAGCCACCATCTGCGTGCCGATGAGAATATCCGCTTCGTGGTTGCGGAACTGGCGCAGTATTTTCTCGTGTGATTCTCGGCTTCGGGTCATATCGCTGTCCCAGCGGAGCAATCGTGCTCTCGGCATGGCGTAACTGACTTCCTGTTCCAGCTTCTGCGTGCCCAGTCCAAGGTATTTCATCTGCCGGCTGGAACACCGGGGGCAGCGGTCAGGTACCGCAGTCTTACGGTTACACTGGTGACAGACCAGCACATCCTCGGCGTAATGGTGGGTCAGGGGTATCTCACAGCGACGGCAGCGCAGCACGAAGCCACAGTGCCGGCACTGAATAAACGTCGCGCCGCCCCGGCGGTTGAGGAAAAGGATTACCTGCTCCCTGCCATTTACCGCCCGCGTGATTTCCTGCGAGAGGGCGCGACTGAAAATGCTGCGGTTGCCGGCTTTTAGTTCGTCCCTCATGTCCACGATATCAACATGGGGCAGCGGTGCGTTTTCCACCGGGACAACGCGTTCCGGAAGCTGGAGGAGTTCACAGGTTCCTTTCTGGGCGCGGAAATAGGTGCCCACGTCAGGGGTGGCGCTGCCCAGGATAACCACTGAACCCGTCAACTCGGCCAGCTTTACCGCCACACTGCGGGCGTGGTAGCGGGGCGGGTTATCCTGCTTGTAGGTCCACTCGTGTTCCTCGTCGAGTACGATTAACCCGAGGTCGGGTTGAGGGGCAAAGAGCGCGCTTCTGGGGCCGATGACGACGTCGAACTCGCCATTCCTTATCCTTTGCCATTCGTCATACTGCTCACCCGGTGAGAGCTTGCTGTGCAGGACGGCGACCCGCTGCGGGAAGCGCGAGACGAAGCGCTCTATGGTCTGCGGGGTGAGTGCAATTTCTGGCACCAGAACAATGCCTCGCCGGCCCATTTTCACTGTTTCCGCGAGCGCCTGCAGGTATATCTCGGTCTTACCGCTGCCGGTAACGCCGTGAAGCAGAAAAATATCGGGTCGCGTCCGCTTATCATGTACCGCTTCGCGGATGCGGGAAAGTGCGTTTTCCTGGGCGCGGGTAAGTTGAGGCGGTGACGTTGGGGCAATATCCTGGCGGGAAATCGGCTCCCGTCTGACTTCAACCGACTCGAAAATGATAAACCCCCGGCGAACCAGGGCATCGGCCGTTGCCTTGCTCACGCCCAGCTTCTGCCTTGCTTCTGCCCAGGGGACCGGCTCAGCCTGCTCGCTTAAAAAATTAATAAGGCTTGCCTGCTTGAAAGCCCGTTTCCTCTTGAGTTCGGCTGATATCTGTGGAGCATCGGTGGCGGGTATGTTGAGGTGGAGGAAAGGCATCGTCTTGGGCCGTATCTTTATCGGCTCAAGTTCGTATTTTCTAACCGCCAGCCCCTGCCTTACCAGCTGCGCGACGGTCGCTTGAGCCTTCTTTTCACCGAGTTTTTTCTCCAGTTCTTTGAGGTTTGTCCTGTCCCGTTTTTGCAGCCGTTCAAAGAGCTGGCGTTGCGGTGAGGGGAGGGAAGAAACTTTTTGCTCGTCAGGGGTCGGCACTGCCGAGATAAAGGTCAGCGTTTTCCTTTCGAATCCCGGCGGCAGCATGAGGGCCACGGCATCGAAAAGCGGGGACAGATAGTACTCGCTTATCCATCTAGCCAGGTCCACCTGGGCCGGGGAGAGAAACGGGCGGGGCTCAATAGTATCAATGATGTCCCTGGTTTCTGCCACGGCAGGGGAGGGGGTCAGCGCCATGACGATTCCCTGGAGAGTGCGCTCGCCGAAGGGGACCCATACCGCCTGCCCCACCCTGATGTTCAGATGTGGGGGTATGGCATAACTGAAAGTACGGCGCTGGGCAATCGGGGAATTAACGCTGACCTCAGCATATTTCATACTATGCTCCACCGATTGCCTTGCAGCTTTCGTTTCCCTGTGGTGCGGATGATATTGGTGATGTTAAGCGATGCCGGAAAGGTTACTCTCCGGTTTTCTCTTCCGGTTCTTCTTCCACGGCGGCTGTTTCTGGCTCTTCAGAAGCGAGC
>JBARQF010000257.1:0-7092 GCA_049643605.1 Dehalococcoidales bacterium | reverse complement strand
CCCCCCTGCTGGGAGAACACACCGAAGAAATCCTGAAGAACCTGCTTGAATATGCCGATGAGGATATCTCCCGCTTGAAAAAAGAGGGTGTCATAAACAGCGGGTAATTAATGACCTTTATGACCCCCGGTCTGCCACCCCCGCTTTAACCGTTCAATCCGCAGGTAAAAACAGAGGTTAACTCTCAACGCCAAAAATTTGAATAACTATTCAATGCTAAAGATATAGTTTATTGACAAATCATTCTATTTTTTATATATTTATTATTGAACATATATTCTATCAGTAGAGACTGGGTATAAAAAATGGAGCGCCGTCAACAGATCTTAGCCGCAGCGCGCCGGGCCTTCGCTAAAGAAGGCTTTCATAGAACTACCATCAAGAAAATCGCCCTTGAGGCAGGCTTGAAATCGCCGTCTCTGGTCTACTGGTACTTCGAAAACAAAAAGAAGCTCTTTCAGGCTATGGTGGAAGAACTATCGCCAGTATTGACTCAGCTCCCGAATTTCTGGGAGCGAATCGACGACCCACCTGAAAAAATGCTGCTCCTGATAGCCAGGTCCTACTTAAGCACTTTTGATAATCCAGAAGCAAGGCAACTTTTCCGTATCTTCTTATCGGAAGCACCCCGAGTACCTGAGACAGCCAATAATTTTGCCGAGAAGATAGTTCTAGTGCTCAACTTCGTTATTACCTACCTCGAACACCAGATCGATATGGGCATACTGCGGCCTCATGATACCCAGAGCAGTGCCAGGTCTTTTATGGGGTCACTTGTTACCTATCTGATGGGACGTGAAATCTTCTTGCCGTTTCGCGCGGGCCTGCCCGCACAGGAGATTTATGCGCAAGAAGTGGTTGACATCTTTCTGAAAGGACTTCGCCCTAAATAAGAGACAAGAAAGGGAGGACAATATGAAACGGAAAAAGATAAGGCTGCTGGTTGTCCTGCTTGTGATTGTGGTGGTTGGCGGCGTGCTCTGGGGCACGCTCGGTCGCTCACCGGCAGAACGTGATGGAACCATCCTTACTTCGGGATTTATCGAGGCCAGAGACGTTACCATTTCTGCCGAGACCAGCGGTCGCATTGTTGAAATCACTGCCGACGAAGGCGACCCGGTCACGGCAGGCGCCATCCTGGTCAGGCTGGACGACTCGCTGCTTCTGGCCCAGAAAAGACAGGCGGAGGCAAACTCAAATCTGGCCCGTGCCTATCTGGAGCAGGCCGTAATAGTACAGGACGGAGCGGAAAAGGCCTGGCAGAATGCCCTTGAAGTGCAACGCAACCCGCTGGAACTGGAAGCCAGGATTATCGCTGCCCAGGGAGAGTTGGAAACGGCGGAATTGAATCTGCTGCGGGAAAAAGAAATTGAAAGCGACCTGAGGGTACCGTCAGCTGAGGCCCGATACGACACCGCGGAAAAGATTCTCGAAAACCTGGAGACATTAAAAAGTCTCGACTGGTTCAGCATATATACGATGAGAAAGGAAATCTATCCCGCGGAAAGTGAGTTGGAGATGGCAAAACTGTCTCTGGCTTACCAGAAAGCGCTGGAAGAGCTATGGAGTGCCCCCACCGCCGAGCTCCGCGTGACCACGGCGCAAAAAGCACTTTCGAACCTGCTGGCCATAAGAGATAACCCGCAGGAACTCAACGCTGCGGTAGATAGCGCCTATACTGCCTACCAGGCATCCACGGTCGCCACGGAGGCCGCCGAGCTACAGGTCGAGCAGGCTGAGGCCTCTCTAGAGGTAATAAATGTGCAACTCGACAGGCTCACCGTGGTCTCGTCCGCGTCCGGTGTGGTCGCTTCCCGCTATGCGGAAGTGGGAGAAATCGCCCGGCCGGGCTTCCCGGTACTGTCCATCGTCGAGCTGGACGAGGTAACGCTGACCGCCTATATTCCGGAACGTAAAATCGGCCTGGTCAAGCTGGGACAGGAAGCGCAGATATCCATTGACTCATATCCCGATGAAAGCTTCTCCGGCACCGTTGTCTACATATCGCCGAACGCGCTGTTCACCCCCAAGAATATTCAGCTGAAAGACGAGCGGGAAAAGATAGTCTTTGCCGTTAAAATCAGCCTTGCCAACCCGGAGCAGAAACTGAAGCCGGGTATGCCTGCGGATGCGCGAATAATGACCGGTCCGGAAGATGAATAGCTATGAATACTCCGGCGATTGAAGCCATCGGGCTCCAGAAGAACTATGATAACGTTACCGCCGTTAGTGGCCTCGACCTGCGCATCGAGCGCGGGGAGATGTTTGGCCTGGTTGGCGCCGATGGTGCCGGCAAAACAACGACTATACGCATGCTGTGCACGCTGGTGCCGCCTTCCGCCGGTGAAGCCCGGGTCCTGGGCATGGACACGTTGAGGGACGCGGCCAGCATCAAGGATAAAATCGGCTATGTCGCGGAACATTTTAACCTGTACCCCACCCTGACGGTGGAGGAGAATTTGACCTTTTTCGCCAGGCTGCGCAATATGCCGCGCGAGATGACCAAAGGACGGATAAAAGAGCTGCTTCAATTCTGCCGTCTGGAACCCTTCCGCAAAAGGCACGCCGAGCACCTTTCCGGCGGAATGCAGAAGAAACTGGCGCTGGCCTGCAGCCTTATCCACGAGCCGGAGGTCGTTTTCCTGGACGAGCCCACCACCGGCGTCGACCCGATTTCACGCCGCGATTTCTGGCGCATTATCGCCGGCTTCCTGGCCAGAGGCATTACCGTGCTGGTCTCAACCCCTTACCTTGACGAGGCGGAACGGTTCAACCGCATCGCCTTCATGCATAAAGGACGGGTAATCGCCTGCGATACGCCGCAGAACATTAAAGCGCAGTTTCCCGGTGAGCTACTGGAAATCAGGACCAGCCAGGTTAACAGGGTTGCCGCCGTTTTAGCGCAGTTGCCATTTGTGCAGACAGCTCAGGTATTTGGCGACACCGTCCATGTCATGGTTGACCGGGTCGAGGAACGGCGTACTGAAATCGACCGCCTGCTGAAGGAACACTCAATATCGACTGTTGACCTGCGGCGTATTGCCGCGGGACTTGAAGACGTCTTTATCACTCAACTCACCGGGCTGGAGGGCAAGCCGAATAGCTGGAGCGGCTCGGAAAATACGGTGAATTCTATGGCCAGAGAGAGGGAACAGCCTGAAGCCGCGGTCCAGATATCGGAACTGACCAGAAAATTCGGCGATTTCACCGCCGTTGACCGCGCGAGCTTCAGCGTCAGGCGCGGCGAAATCTTCGGCCTCCTCGGACCCAACGGTTCGGGAAAGACTACCACCATCCGCATGATTACCGGCCTCCTGCGACCGACCGAGGGCAGTGCCTTCGTACTGGGCGATGACATGTCTATAATGGCGAACATCGTACAGTCGAGAATCGGCTATATGTCGCAGAAATTCTCCCTCTTCAACGACCTCACTGTGGAAGAGAACATCGTTTTCTACGGTAACCTCTACTCATTGCCGGCAGCTTTGCTCAGAGAAAGAAAAGAATGGGTGCTGAACATGGCCGGCCTGCGCGGCAAGGAGAAAGCTATGGCGAAAGGGCTCGCCGGCGGCTGGAAACAGCGACTTGCGCTAGGCTGCACCATCATCCACAGCCCCGAGGTGGTTTTCCTGGACGAGCCAACGGCCGGGGTCGACCCGCTGTCCCGACGCGCATTCTGGGAGCTTATCCAGGAGCTGTCTGACCGGGGCACGACCATATTCATCACCACCCACTACATGGATGAAGCCGAGCACTGTCATCGTCTGGGCCTGATGTACCAGGGACGACTTATCGCCCTTGGCAGCCCCCACCAGCTTAAAACAGAGTTAATAAAGGGCGAACTTCTTGAGGTCACCAGTTCAGATTATGCCCAGGCGCTGGCAATGCTCTCAGCGGATGCCCGTTATCATCAGGTAAGCCTGTTCGGCAGCGCCATACACGTCGTTGTCGACGAAGCTCATGCCGCCTCCCCACAAATCAAACGGCTCCTGGAGTCCGGTGGAGTTTCCGTACACAGTGTCAACCGCATTCCCTTCTCTATGGAGGACGTGTTTATCTCACTAATGGAAGCGCAGGAAAGGAATCACTCTGTTTTGGCGGTGCAGAAAGGAGACTGACATGTGGCAGCGAATGCTCAGTGTCATCGTTAAGGAATTCATCCAGCTCAGCCGTGACCGGCGCTCCATGGCAATGATTTTTGCCCTGCCCATAATACAGATGGGCATCCTGGGCTACGTGGTGAGAACCGATATCGAAAATGTTTCCCTTGTGGTCTGGGATGCCAGCAACACGGTGGAAAGCCGCGAGCTCATTCAGAGTTTCCACCACACGGAATTTTTTAACGTGAACTACTACGCTTTCGATTATGAAGAAATCTCCAGCCGCATCGAATCAGGAGACGCCAAGGGGGCACTGGTGATTCCGCCCGAATATTCCAGAAATATTAATCGCGGGGAGCCCGCCCCGGTACAGTTTTTCACGGACGGGTCAGAGCCGGGCGCCGGCATTCAGTCGCTGGCCAACGCCAACCTCATCGTCGCCAACAAAGGCGCCGAGCTCACGAGCAAAGGTCAATTAAGTGAGATAGAGCTGCCAATCTCACTTCAGCCGCGGATCTGGTACAACCCGGCCATGCAGAGCTCCGTGTTTTATCTGCCGGGGTTTGTCGGCATACTTTTGCAGAACATCACCATCATACTGACCTCCATAGCCATTGTCCGTGAGCGGGAACGCGGGACCATGGAGCAGCTCAACATATCCCCTCTGCGCCGGGGAGAGCTCATCGTGAGCAAACTGATACCCTATGTCATAATCGGCTATACCCAGTTGCTCCTGGTAATTACCACTGCCATCGTCGTCTTCGGCATGCCGATGCGCGGCAATTTCCTGCTGCTTTTGGCACTGTCCTCTTTGTTCCTCACTTTCTCGCTGGCACTCGGCCTCCTGATTTCCACTATTTCACAGAACCAGTTCCAGGCCATGCAGGCCAGCTTCATGGTGCTGGTGCCAACCGTCTTTCTCAGCGGCTTCATCTTCCCCATTGAATCAATGCCGAAGGCAGCACAATGGATTGCCTCAGTTATCCCTCTCACCTATTATCTGCGTATTCTGCGCGGTATCGTGGTGAAGGGTGTGGGCATAGAATACCTGTGGCAGGATGCCGCCATACTCGCTGGCTTTACCGTGGTTACCCTCATTATTGCCACCGTCAAGGTAAGAAAAAGCTTTGACTAGACCCGGAAAGTTTCTTATTTGCCTGTTGTCATTTTTGTTGCCTATTGACACACCTGTTATAATGATATACGGTAAATACAGCTAACGCTCGGATTTAGGTACATAACCTATCTGTCAGCAGACAAATGATGGTGTTTTGATGGCCTATAACAGTGCCAGATGGCGTTTTTTCTCCAGCACTTTAGTACCATGGTTTGAGAAAAATATGTGGTAGTGGGCAGGGATATGAGTGAAGACAAATCAAAGAAGCCGCTACTGGCTGACCTGAAAAAACTGCGCCAGCGTGTCGCCGACCTTGAAGCCAGGGAAATCAAGCGCGTACAGGCGGAAGAAGCGCTGAAGCAGAGCGAAGAGTACAGTTCCACAATATTGAATCATTCACCCAACCCCATACTCGTTGCCAATCCTGATACCTCCATCCGCTACGTCAATCCGGCGCTGGAAAAGCTCACCGGCTATTCCATGGTGGAATTGGTTGGCCAGAAAGCGCCCTACCCCTGGTGGACGGAGGAGGCGTTAGCAAAACTAAAGCGAGACTTTAAAGAAGCGCTCACCCGCGAGGTGAAGGATTTCGAACAGCTTTTTAAAAAGAAGAGCGGTGAGCGATTCTGGGTGGAAATTACAATGACACCGATAAAGACCAATGGCGAGTTTAAATATTACCTGGCAAGCTGGGTAGACATTACCGAGCGCAGGCGTGCCGAGGAAGCTTTACATCTGAGAGCACACCTCCTGAATGAAGCCACCGACTCCATAATCGCCACCGACCTGGACGGTAATCTCATCTACATGAATGAGGTGACCTGCCGGACCCGGGGCTACTCAAAAGAGGAAATGCTCCACATGAACTTGAAGCAGCTGGTGCCGCCGGAAACGGCCGATGCGGTTGAGGAAAAAATCAGGAGAGTAAAAGAAGAAGGGACTATCGTTCTGGAATCAGCGCACCTGCGCAAGGATGGCAGTGTATTTCCCGTGGAAGCCTCTGCCCGTATCGTAAATCTTGGGGACCAGACAACCATCCTGTTCGTGATTAGAGACATTACCGAACGGAAACAGGCGGAAGAGGTACTGCGCGAGTCTGAAGAACGTTATCGCGCCCTGCTGGAGCTGGGGGAAGGAATCGGGGAGGCGGTGGTGATGCTGCAGGATGACGAACGGGGACGCGGCATGCACGTTTACGCCAGTGACAAATGGGCTCTCATCACCGGCTACTCAAAAGATGAATTATTGAACATGTCCCTGTTCGACCTCGTCCACCCTGATGCCCGTGAAGAGACCCGGGAAAGGTACGAGAGAAGACTGCAAGGTGAAGTCCTTCCCGGACTTTATGAGGTGATAATTATCAGAAAGGACGGAAGTAACGTACCCGTTGAAGGTACGTATGCCCACTCCAGTTACAAAGGAAAGCTGGCTATTGTGGGGTATATCCGGGACATAAGCGAGCGCAAGAAAATGGAGGAGCAGCTCATCGTTACCGACAGGCTGGCTTCAATTGGCGAGCTGGCTTCAGGCGTTGCCCACGAGCTCAATAACCCGCTGACCGGCATTATAGGCTTCTCCGAATTATTGCTGAAAAAGAATATCGCTGAAGAAATAAAGGAGGACCTGAAGATTATTAACCGGGAGGCACAGCGAACCGCTCTGGTTGTGAGAAACCTGCTCACCTTTGCCCGCAGGCATGAGACAAGCAAGGAACCTGTGGACATCAACCAGGCGATACAGTCAGTTCTTGACCTGCGCGCCTACGAGCAAAAGGTGCACAATATTGAAGTCGTTGCCAACTTTGACCCCAACCTGCCCAAAACCACCGCCGACCTTTTCCGGCTGCAGCAGGTCTTCATTAATATTATCATCAAC
>JBARQF010000256.1:0-3177 GCA_049643605.1 Dehalococcoidales bacterium | reverse complement strand
CGGTGTTTCCTGGCCGAAAAGGGATAGCAACACCTTTACCTTTCCCTTCTCGGTATTGATTTCATCCACCAAGCCCACAAAATCGATAAAGGGGCCATCAGTGACCCTGACACTCTGCCCGCGGCGGAAGCCGACCTTCACCTTGGGCGCCGTGTCTTCCATCTGCTTTATAATCTGACCGACCTCGTCCTCCTGCAGCGGCGTTGGCTTGCTGCCACTCCCCACAAAGCCGGTAACACCGGGCGTATTCCGCACCACACCCCAGCTCAGGTCGGTCATTTTCATATGCACCAGGACATAGCCGGGCAGTATTTTCTTGGTCACGGTACGTCTCTGGCCGTTTTTTACCTCAATTTCATCCTCGGTGGGTATCACCACCTGCAGTATCTCAGTGCCATAGTCCATAACCTTGATGCGCTGCTCGAGGTTTTTCTTTACCCTTTCCTCATACCCCGAGTAGGTATGGACGACGTACCAGTTTGTCCCGTTATCCGCCACGAATTACCTCAACAGTCATTTTTAGCTTTTGGCTCACGCTTGATGCGGACTTTTCTGCGGTCATCGACATATATAAGCGTTTAGCGGCCCAGAAAAACATTTTCGACGAGGGCAGCAAAGCCGTAATCAATTGCCCCCAGACCCAGCCCCGCGATTACAGAGATTACCAGCACCAGAGTTGATAGATAAATAACCTCTCGTCTGGATAGCCAGACTACTTTCTTCATCTCGGTGATTATCTCGCCGATAAATCTGAATCGTGAACGTTTGGTCGTCGCCGAATGATGTGCCACCGCAGGCATCCTTACCTCTCCAACATGCCGTACTACTTAACCTCTCGATGAAGTTTCACCGTACGACAACGAGGGCAGTATTTGTTCAACTCCAGTCTCTGAGTGTCGTTCTTACGGTTCTTCGTCGTCGTATATGTTCTCTCCCTGCATTCGGTGCAGGCGAGATGGATTATACCTCTTGCTTCGCCTTTTTTCGCCATAAACCTACTCTATCGTTTTGCTGACTGAGCCGGCACCAACCGTTCTCCCACCTTCACGAACGGCAAAGCGCATACCCGGTTCAAGAGCCACCGGATAAATCAGCTTTATCTTCATGTTCACGTTGTCGCCCGGCATGACCATTTCCACATCTTTCGGCAGCTCAATGCTCCCGGTTACATCCGCGGTCCCGATGTAGAACTGCGGCTTGTAGCCATTGAAGAAGGGGGTATGCCGACCGCCTTCCTCCTTGCTCAGCACGTAGATTTGCGCCTCGGCCTGGGTATGCGGTTTAATCGTGCCCGGTGCCGCCAGCACCTGGCCGCGCTCGATATCCTCTCGCTCAACACCACGGAGCAGGATGCCAACCGCATCACCGGCTTCAGCGTAGTCCAGCGTCTTGTGGAACATCTCCATGCTGGTCGCCACTACTTTACGAATATCGTGATGCAGGCCTACGATTTCAACTTCATCTCCCGATTTAACCACGCCACGTTCCACCCGGCCAGTGGGCACCGTGCCGCGACCCTTGATGCTGAACACGTCTTCAACCGACATCAGGAACGGCTTGTCTTTAGGCCGTACCGGCATCGGGATATAATCATCAACCGCATCCATAAGCTGAAGTATCTTGCCACACCATTCACATTCTCTCTTGCCGCAGCCACACTCCAGCGCCTTGAGAGCACTCACTCTTACCACCGGTATCTCATCTCCCGGGAACTCGTAGCCGCTGAGCAACTCCCTTACCTCCATCTCTACCAGTTCCAGAAGCTCCTCGTCTTCCATGGCATCTACTTTATTCAGGGCAACCACAACTCTGGGGACTTCCACCTGCCGCGCCAGCAGCACGTGCTCTCTGGTCTGCGGCATAGGTCCGTCAGGAGCACTGACCACGAGAATGGCACCGTCCATCTGGGCGGCACCGGTTATCATGTTCTTGATGTAGTCAGCATGACCCGGGCAGTCAATGTGGGCGTAATGCCGCTTTTCCGTCTCATACTCAATGTGAGCGATGGCAATGGTCAGGCCGCGCGCCTTTTCCTCCGGCGCATTATCAATGGAATCAAAGGCGCGGAACTCGGTGCTACCTATCGCCTTGGCCAGTGTCAGTGTAATCGCTGACGTCAGTGTTGTCTTTCCATGGTCTACGTGACCGATGGTCCCCACGTTTACATGTGGCTTGGTTCTTACGAATTTCTGTTTTGCCATTTCAACCTCCGTTTTACCAAGCCCACAACCAGATTCGAACTGGTGACCCCGTTCTTACCAAGAACGTGCTCTACCGACTGAGCTATGTGGGCATAATTACAAAGCTAATTTTAGAATATAAATTATGAAAAGTCAACAACTGGTCCGTTTTCACACGGAACGCAATTACGACCGCCGGCACATATGGTGCTTGGTGGAGGGGGCAGGATTCGAACCTGCGTAGCCCTTAGGGCGGCAGTTTTACAGACTGCTCCGATTAACCACTCCGGCACCCCTCCACAACCTCGACTCCCGGAGCCTGAGGGGGGATTCGAACCCACGACCTGCTGTTTACAAAACAGCTGCTCTAACCAACTGAGCTACTCAGGCGATAGCTAGGCCGACAACAAGGCGACCAGCTAGTTATTATAAGGAATAGCGAAGGTAGAAGTCAAGCTGCGATCATTTATGTAAAATAAGCTTGCCGTTTACCAATCCGTTTCTTTCTACGTCTTTCCCTAGATGCTATAATACCGGCAAGAAGCTACCTTAAAGAGGAGGCTTGCACATGCCTGAGTATCTTTTCCCGGTTCTCTACCTGGTCGGCTTTGCCGCGGGAGCAGCAATCCGGGCCTGTTACGCAAAGAAGTTCAAACAGGACAGAGGAGCAGTTTATCGTCGGGAAGGCTTGATTGTATTAGTGGTGGCCTCCCTGTGGGGTATAACCATACTCCTGCCCTTCTTTTACCTCTTCACCGACTGGCTTGATTTTGTTGATTACCGACTTCCAGACTGGGCGGGGTGGTGTGGTGCCGCCATCTTTGGCGTCGCGCTGTGGCTGCTCTGGAGGTCACATGCCGACCTGGGGCGTAACTGGTCTGTGGCAGTTGAAGTCAGAGAAAAGCAAAATCTGGTCACCAGCGGCGTATTCAAATATATGAGGCATCCAATGTATTCGGCACACCTGCTGTGGGGGATAGCTCAGGCGCTGCTGGTA
>JBARQF010000255.1:0-7176 GCA_049643605.1 Dehalococcoidales bacterium | reverse complement strand
CTGGGCAAAAACGGGCTCGGAACTTCAAAGCGGTTCCTGGATTCACAGGGCGGTTTCTACGAAGTCTATTACCGGGGAATTCATCACGACCTGAACCGACTGCTGGACGGTTTCGGGCAAAGATACGAGGTCATGAATTTAGCCATAAAACCGTATCCTTCCTGCGGGTATACCCTCTGCCCTATTGATAATGTGCTGGACATCGTACAGAAAAATAACCTGACAAGCCAGGAAATAGAAAAAATTGTGTTCAGGGTGGGACAGGCCGCCTATAATAATGTTTGCCTTCCCCGTGAGACTAAATCCCGCCCTAAAACAGGCGGTGATGCCATGTTCAGCATTCCCTATACCATTGGCAGTGCCCTCTTCAGTGGTGAGGTATTTCTGGAAGACTTCTCTGCCGAAGCCATAAAAGACGCCCAGCGCTTAAAGGAAGTGGACAAGGTCGAGTGTTCGCTGGACCCCGATATTGAGGCGGAAGCCAGCAAATTGAGTCTGAGATTATCGCTGAACGTCGCTGAAGTATCCACCAGTGACGGTAAAAATTTCAGTCAGAAGATGCTTCATGCCAAGGGCTCCCCGGAAAAACCGATGTCATTCGAAGAGTGCGCCCAGAAAGCTCGGCGCTGTGCCCAATTTGCCGGTTTCAGCGCCGAAAAAATGGATATGCTGGTGGAGCGCATTAACCGGCTGGAGCAGCTCGAAGATGTCAGTGTTATCCTGGAGCTGCTAAAGTAGTATGGGCGGCAAGATAATATGAAACCTGGCCGGGGATTTGGGCATTCAGGTATCCCGGCCGTTATAACCTGAGGCCTTAACTGGCAATCAATGACTTTCCTCAGAAGGAAAGTGACAACGCGTTCCAGAGGTAAAAGGAGTTGAAACTGACCGCAGATGAAGAACGGATGCTCGCTGGAGAGTTCGGCGCCGGCGTACAAAGGGCGATAGAACTATTAATCGCCGTAGGTGAGGCATATGAGGCTGAGAAACTTATAGATATATCCTCGTCACATATCCTCTCACCGGAAATGCAGTTCTGGAACACCGGACAGCTTTCACGCTGGTCCCGGGAGCTGGTAGCCGAGTCCGTTGAGGGGGCCACGCATTTCAGAGTTCCTGTTACCATTAATCCGATTTTCCTCGAACCGGCAATAGCCGAGAGGCTGGGATACCCCGAAAACTATATCGAAGAAATGCGCCAGTCCCTGGCCTTTGGCCGGGAAACGTATGCCAGACTGGGGGTAATCCCCACCTACACCTGCTGCCCGTTTTACATCCACACCCTGCGGCAGGGAGAGCATTCCGGGGGTGCGGAATCACTGGTGGTGCTTTTCAACAACTCTGTCCTCGGGGTGATGGTTAATCGTGAATCTGGCCCTACCGCTTTAGCCACGGCCCTCACTGGCAAAACCCCGCTCTATGGAATGCATCTGCCCGAAAACAGATACGGTCAAGCACTCATTGAATTAAAGGATGACCTCGACCCCGGGGCTTTCACCTACGCCGATTATAATGCTCTTAGTTACGGCGTGGGTAAAATGGTGGTTGATAAAATCCCGGTTTTCCTGGGACTTCCCCAAAATATGTCAATAACACAGCTCAAATATCTCTGCGCGCCGCTCGGCGTTTCCGCCGGCATACCCATGTTCCACGCGGTGGGCATAACCCCCGAGGCACCCACGGTGGAAGCTGCCCTCGGAGATAGAAAACCTGAAATGAGCATCGAGGTGGGTAGAGAAGAGATAAACCAGGCTTTTGAGGAGCTTTGCTCGGCTACTGAATCAAAAATTGATTATGTGTTCCTCGGCTGCCCCCATGTCACGATTCCCGAAATGAAGGAAATCGCCACTCTCTTGCAGGGTAAGAAGATAAAATCGGACGTTCTTCTGGTCGTCGGCACCACCGAACCACTACGCCTGCTTGCCCGGGAGATGGGACTGGTTGATATTATAGAGAATTCAGGAGGCATGGTTGTCTCCGGCATGTGCTCGGCAGGTTCTTTTCTACGGCGCGGAGTTCCAGAAGGCTTTCACGTGGGCGTCGTGGCTACCAACGCGGCCAAGGCAGCTCATTATCTCAAAGCAGGTGGGGTCCAGGTCTGGTTCGGGACAATGCCGAAATGCATCAATGCCGCCATCACAGGAAAATGGGAGGCTGCCTGAACGATGGAAAGGTTTACGCTCAAAGGTCGCGGTGCGTCGAAGGGGGTGGCAGAAGGAGAGGCGCTGCTAACTCATGACGCTATTTCCTTTCTCAGCGACATCAGCATCACCGAGGGAATTATCACTTCTCCGCAGTCCAAATATAAAGGGCAAAGCGTGTCCGATAAGATACTGATTTTCCCCACCGGCAGAGGCTCCACCGCAGACCCCTATGGATTCTACATGTTAAAGAAGGCAGGAAAAGCCCCTAAGGCGGTGATTAATGTTGATGCAAATCCAACAACCGTAGCCGGGGCTATTATTTCAAATACACCAATGGTATACAAGCTGGATAAAAATCCCCTGGATATTATCGAGACCGGCGACCATGTTCTGGTCGATGGCGATAAGGGAACTGTTATCATTACGAAAAAAGGGAGGGCTAATGATGGGAGAGCGTCTTAAAGGGAGAGCGGCCATTGTTACCGGAGCTGGCTCAATTGGCCCCGGCATGGGGAATGGGAAAGCTACGGCTATTCTTTTTGCCAGAGAGGGAGCCCGGGTAATGGCCGTTGATTGTAACCTTGAGGCAGCCGAGGAGACCAGGCGGTTAATTAATGAAGAAGGCGGAGATTGCATTGTATTCAAGGCGGACGTATCAAAATCCGAAGACTGTAAAAGCATGATTGAAAGCTGCATCCAGACCTTTGGCCGGATTGATATCCTGCATAATAATGTGGGGATTTCATCGCGTGCCGGGATTGATGGAACCAGCGAGGAACAATGGGACAGGGTGATGAACATTAACCTGAAAAGCATGTTCTTAACCTGCAAGTACGCCCTTCCCCATATGGAAAAGCAGGGCAGTGGCGCCATAGTAAACATCGCTACAATCCATGCCATAAGGGTGCCGAGTCCGACAATCGCCTACTCCGTATCGAAGGCCGGGGTGGTCGCTCTTACGCGGGAGATAGCGATTCAATACGCGGCGAAGGGGATTCGGGCGAATGCCATATTGCCCGGCCTGATGAAAACGCCGATAGTTGAGTCCATGGCTAAAAGTAGTGACAGCGGGGACCTGGAAGAACTGTGGGAAAAGCGCGATGCCAGATGCCCAACCGGCAAGCAGGGTGACGCCTGGGACACCGCCTACGCTGCCCTGTTCCTGGCGTCAGAGGAAGCGAAGTACATAACGGGAACGGCGCTGGTTGTTGACGGCGGTATAACACAGCGAATATGAGCGCGGGAACAAAGAAAGGGCAAATAGTCGGTCAGGTATTGAGCTTGGGCCTGCGCTTTAAAGTCTCTTTCAGGTTCAGCGGGGTGACTGCGGGTCTCGGTGCTTCATAAACGGTCACCACGTTCTTCAGACTATTGAATGCTCCGCTTATGCGGTCAATTTCTTCAGGGGGCAAAGGTTGAACGGCGCAGGGGCGTAACGGCGTGTTAAGCTGCACCTCGTCCGGGGAAAGCTTCCTTGCTATCACCGCCATTTCTTCAGCGCAGTTCTTGTTTGCATCGATGAACATCATCTGCAATGCCAGTTTTCCTTCATATTGCTCTCTGAAAAGATTTACAGCCTGGATAACCTCCTCCAGGCTACGCTTGATAAACGGCCGATTTATTTGGTGGAATACCTCTTCACCGGGCGCATCCACCTTAGCCACGACCACATCAGCCAGACCGAGGTCGTGACGGACATCTTCTCTGGTCATCAATGAGGAATTGGTAAGTACCGCAACCGGCAATCCCAAAACAGACCGGGCCAATGTTATCGCCTCCCCAAGGTTAACGGCGAGCGTAGGCTCGCCAACTCCAGAGAAGGTGATATAGTCAGCAATCACCCCTTTTACCCGCTCCAATTCCTCAGTCAGCCTGGATGCGGTTACAAATTCCTTCCGTTCGACTAATGGGTGAACGGTTCTGCCCAGCTGGCAATAGACGCAATCAAGAGAACAGGTCTTGCCTTCGGTAGACAGAAGATCTATACCGAGAGACCTGCCCAGGCGCCATGATGGCACTGGCCCGTAAATAATAGAACTCCGGCTCATCTCTTTTCTATAAGGTCGGCTTATTCTTGACCTGCCCCACAAAGGATACCACTTCCTAAGTTAGAGTTACTAGTGTGATTTCCTTTCGAATAGATTGGCTACCTACGCCCACGTGTGGTCTTGGGGATGAGTCTTCATTCATAATAAAATATTCATTGCCCCTTGAGGAACTGTAAAAGAATATCGTTCTTTTTTTACCTTATATCTTCACGCCTAACTTTCAAACTCAAAAGCAAGCGGACCTTTTTAGTAGGTCTGTTGTGCATGTAATCATACAAGCTATTTGGATCCAACAAAATACTATTTTGTTACCTATTGCACAAAAGTCTGAAATGTTCAGTCATAAAAGCTTAAAAAGAGCAATGAAAGCGAGAAAGGGCTGGGAGACATTTACCCAGCCCCTTTAATGGTGTAATCGCTAAGCTGTTAAAGCTTTCGCAGATTTAGATGATCTAGCGGAGAGAATCTTTGATTCTGTCTTTAAGATTTGGTTCACCTAGGAAAGAACACTAAATAAACTCATTTATGCTATTTTAAAAATCAGAGTTATTTTTAATTATCTATTGTTATTTATTCACATTGCGAGATGCTTGCTATGGTAAGGAATTACGGTAAGGTAAAAGAGGTACCAGCGTTATTTAAAAAATATTTGTCTCCGAATTCGCGCGAAAGATGGCAAGCTGCATGAAAACCTGTGCAGTGAGAGGCGGCTAATTTTTGAACTCCCATCATTTTCAGTTCGTTGGCAGTTTTTTCTATACGTTCTCTTGAAGCGCGGAAGAGGTGAGTGCCTCCTACAACTGCATACACCTGTTGTATACCGGTCAGGTTCCTGGCGTGGTGCAGAATGTTCACTACGCCCCGGTGGGCGCAGCCAAGGATAACAACCAGGCCAGAATCAGCATTTATTATTAATGCAAGATCGTCAGCGATGGTATCCGGTTTTAACTTACCGCCCTCTTTCACAAAAAGCCTGTCATCAATATCCTCATAGTCAGTGACCATTGGAATCTCTCCGGTAGTCATGATGTGGTCTGTAATGAAGAAAGGTTCCTTTGACATGATGAACTCGGCTCCCAGGCTCTCTAACTCCTCTCGTGGAAAAGGTATCCCGTTATAGCGTTCCTTCCCCGGTTCGAAGCGTACATGTTTATTAGCCCAGATATCAGGGTGGCCGATTATTTTACACTTGCCCTTTCTCATTAAGAATTCACGCAAGCCACCGGTGTGGTCTGGATGGGCATGGCTAAGAACGACCCAATCAATTGTGCGGAGGTCAACTCCTAGAATTTGAGCGTTATGTACCAGTGAATGGCTCATTCCAGTATCAAGTAAAATTTTGATCTTGTTAACTTCGACGAGAATGCTTATCCCCCATTCAGCAAGAAAACCGAAGTTCGCCGTGTTCTCACTCAACGTAGTTATACGAATTTCCAAAATTTATACCTCTTTTAATAGTCAATATTTCTGCACTGCGATGGTGCTGAAGTGAGTTATTTTATCATTAAATTAGGTAGCCAGAGAATTATCTGGGGGAAAACCGCGCAAAGAGTGAGTCCAATGACGATAAGGAAAACAAATGGGATTACTCCGCGGATAATATGCATGGTGGTTACTCCCCATTCTGGCCTGGTTATTCCCTTTAGAAAGAAGATGGCATAGGCGAAAGGAGGGGTCAGAAAAGACATTTGAAGGTTAATGCAAATCATCAAGGCGAACCAGATAGTATCAAAGCCCAGGGCCTCACCAATAGGCGTTACTATCGGAACCATAATAAACAAAATACCTATCCAGTCGATGAACATCCCCAGAATGAAGATTATAAACATGATAATGACAAAGGAACCCCACTTGCCGCCAGGGGCAGCTAACACGAGGTCTGTAACTACGTTGCCGCATCCCAGCTTGAGGAAGATGCCAGTGAATATGCTGGCTCCCCAACCAATAAGAAATGCCATGCATGTGATATGCAGTGTCTGGAGTAAACCTTTGATGAGAGTTTGCCGGTTGAGACGTCGATAGGCCAGGGCTAGAAGAGCTGAAGCCAGGGCACCGACAGCCGCCGCCTCGGTTGGCGCTGCGATGCCGAAGAAGATACTGCCCAATACCGCCAGTATGATAAATGCTGGAGGCAGCAGTCCCCCAAAGAGCAAGCCTATCTTTTTCGGTAAGGATATGCCTGCACGCTCTTCAGCTGGCATAGGCGGCCCATCTTGACGCCTGATGATGCATCGAATGACGATATAACTAACATACAGGGCGGAGAGAAGGAAGCCAGGTATGAAAGCGCCCATAAACAGTTTACCCACCGAAATTTCGGCCATTGGCCCATAGAATACCAGCATTACGCTGGGTGGAATAAGGATACCGAGGGTTCCCCCGGCACAGACAGCGCCGCAGGCAACTTCTTTGTTATATCCCCGCTGGAGCATACTGGGAAGGGCGATAAGCCCCATCATTATTACAGAGGCACCGATTATGCCTACGCAAGCCGCCAGGATAGTTCCCATTAATACTGTAGCTACAGCTAGACCTCCCCTCAACCTGCCCAGCCACAAATAAAGCGCCCCGAAGAGCCTCTCGGCAGTCCCAGAGGCTTCCATCATTGCCCCCATGAAGACAAATAATGGCACCGCTAATAGAACATAACTGGACATCATTCCTAATACACGTAAGGGAAACATTTTAAAGGCTACCGGGCCTAGAAATACGAGACCGGCTACCATGCCGATGCCACCAACGACTATGGCTAATGGATAACCCAGAATGATACAAACAAGCAATCCCCCAAACATTAAAGCAGCGATTATCTCAGGGCTCATTTCTACCATGGCTCTTTACCTGCCCTCGATAAAGTGATTATATCCTTGAGGAAGATGGCTACTCCTTGCAGAACCAGGACACAGAAGCCAAATGTAACCACCGTCACATATGGCCACACCACGGGATACCAGGCGCTTTCGACAGCTGTTCTCTTCATGAGG
>JBARQF010000254.1:0-1993 GCA_049643605.1 Dehalococcoidales bacterium | reverse complement strand
GTGAGCTACCATCGAGGGTAAACTCAGTTAGCCTGCTGGCTAACATACGCGTATTATACCATAAAACAGGTTAAATTTCGAGTGAAATCTGAAAAAATGTCCGAGACTCGGCACTGTGTTCTGGATTATTGCTTACTCTATTGGCCAGCAGCCGGTTTTTGTACCAAAAATCGGCCATTTGTTGATGTGACACAATTTTTTTAAAAATTTACTTGACAAGTCAAATATCTTATACTAATATTCAGAAATGATCAGAGATTGAAGCGACACGAACGGCACCATTGATCAGCAAGAGTAAAGGAGTTTGTGGGTAGCTATTTAGGCGTTTTATTTATGCTTATATAATTTTCGTGTATTTTTTACATTGAGGAATGCGGATGACACGAAAAGTTCAGCCTTTGATTCAGCTTGAGCAACTTGAGTCACGAATCCTGCTTTCGGGTGATAGTTTACTTAATATTGCTCCTGAACTGCATGAAGATACCATTTTTGACAATACGCCACAGGTGGTCCAGTATGCGGAGTTGCTGGATACACAGGAGCAGGTTGGGGAGCAGATTAACCTGGAACTGGTCCCATCTGACACACCCAATACCGATGTTTGCCAGCCGATCATTACTTTACTCGTTGATGATAATACAAATGACGAGTCAGTCGATGCGGATTTGAGTGTTGATAATATTGGTCTTGCTCAGACCGGTGATGTTCTCGCTGTGCTCTCGAATGATTCTGATGGAGATATAGAAAGCAAAGTTGGCATAACTGAGGACGATAATCCGCCGATTTATGTTAACGATGCTGAGATAAATATCGAGGAAAACACATCTATCGAGATTAGAGGCCCTCCGGGAAGTAACGCATTAGAAAGTGTTTTAACAAATACAATTCTTGAAGATGCTGCATTACAAGCTGAAAATAATGTTTTAGAAGAAGATACAGGTGGTGTACAGACAGAAGGTGTAGTTCTTCCAGGTCTTCATTTGGTCGAACCGACCGGAGATCGCTTTGACGGCCAAGTAATTTACCTCGACTTCGACGGCGAGACCGATGTTACGTACAACGGCCCAGTTGTTGTTGAAGGAATCGACATTCCCGTTTTTTCCGCCGAGTCTGCTGGTCTGGCTGGGCAGGAGCAGGAGATCATAAACCAAGTCATTGCTGAACTCGAGCAAACCTATGCCGGAACCGGCATTATTTTCACCACATTACAGCCCACACAGGGGAGTGAATATTCCACCATCTACATCGGTGGAGACGATTCGGCTTTCTCGGAATACGGCTCATTCCTCGGCCTGGCAGAGACGGTGGATGTTGGGAACAGGAACCGTGCCGATGACGGATTTGTTTTCAGTGACGAACTGTTTTGGATTAGTCCGGATACCTCACAGCTGGTTGGAACGATTGCCCACGAGGTGGGGCATCTGCTTGGCTACAGTCATTTATTATCGCATCCTCTCTCTTGTGAGCTCTCAGAGTTCGCTGCGACGACCACCCAGCCGATCTCATTATCGGCCACCGACGAGCCAATCTGGGCTGGCGGCGTAGGCTTTGACAAGAGTGTCACAGTCTGGGATTGGTCTCCAAGTAGTCTCCCGTGGACTTTTTTAGGTTACGGGATCACGGACCTTAACACCAGTCTTAGCGCCAGGGCCTACGCAAGCACCGGTACAGTGAGCGTGAATTTCGGTAGTTCGCTGGATATAAGTTACCCTGACAGTGTTCAACCCGGGCAACAAAACGTTCCTCTGACGATTTCGGCGGGTCTCTCACCAGGAACTATGGATGGGGTGCTCGGAGCCGGCATTGATATACCCCTGACTTTCGGGATGAGCTGGCAACTGCCTTGGCCGTTACCTGATGGCAACTTAGATTTTACCCTTTACCTGGAAGATGTCCTTGGGTGGATCGGCTTCCCCATTCCGCCGGACATTTCGCTAAACACGAGTGCGATTATCTCACCGCAGTTTGGGACAACCAACACTGCCAGTGGCTC
>JBARQF010000253.1:0-1600 GCA_049643605.1 Dehalococcoidales bacterium | reverse complement strand
AAGAGGCTTTCCCGGAGCAGGTGCTTAATAACCTTTACAAACATACCGCCATGCAGTCCGCTTTCTTCGCCAACATGGTGGCGCTCGTGGACGGGCAACCAAGAGTTATCAGCCTGAAGCAGGCGCTCCAGAGCTACATCGATTTCCGCCACGAGGTCATAACCCGCCGTTCCAAGTTCCAGCTGAAAGAAGCCAAGGCCAGGGCACATATTCTGGAAGGGTTGAAAATTGCCCTTGACCAGATTGATGCCATTATCAGTACTATCCGCAAATCGGAAACCGCAGAAATGGCGCGTCAGGCGCTGATGAATAACTTCGGCCTGACCCAGATACAGGCACAGGCCATTCTTGATATGCAGTTGCGCCGTCTGGCTAACCTTGAGCGGAAGAAGATACTTGATGAATATACGGAGTTATTGAAAACGATTTCCTATCTGGAAGACCTTCTCGCCAACCCGCGCCGCATGCTCATCCTTATCAAGGAGGAGGTCAGCGACCTTAAGGAAAAGTACGGCGATGAGCGGCGGACCGAAATCGTCGAGGGTGGGGAGGTGCAATTCCGTGAGGAGGACCTTATCCCGCACCAGAGGATGGTGGTGACGCTGAGCAGCCGGGGCTATGTTAAACGGGTTCCCGCCCGCCTTTACACCCCCCAGCACCGCGGTGGTAAAGGGATTATCGGGATGATAACCAGAGAGGGCGACCCCGTGCGACTGCTCACCGTGGCCGATACCCACGATGTCATTTTCTTTTTCACCAACCGGGGCAAGGTGTACAGCCTGAAGTGCCATGAGACACCGGTGGACGGCTCCCGTATCGCGCGGGGTATGGCCGTGGTCAATCTATTCCCGGTTGCTGATGGCGAAGTGGTGACGGCGATAGTGGCGGTGACCGATTTTACGCCGGAGACTTTCCTGCTCATGGCCACGGTTAAAGGAGAAATAAAGAAGACATCGGTGGAACACTTCGCGGCGGTGCGCAGCAGCGGGCTCATTGCCATGGATTTGGCCGAGGGCGATGAGCAGGTAGATGCCTGCCTGGCTACGGATAAGGATGAGGTTATCCTGGTTACGGAGACCGGGCAATCCATCAAATTTACCGTGGCGAGCTTGCGGGCGAGTTCCCGGGTCAGCGGTGGCGTGCGTGCTATTCGCCTTGCCTCCGGCGACCGTGTCGTCAGCATGGACCGCGCCGATGCCGAGGCATGCCTCCTGGTCGTGACCAGCGGCGGCTTCGGGAAGCTGACGCCACTGAAGCAGTATCCGCGTCAGCGCCGGGCGGGCAGCGGGGTCAGGACCTTTAAAGTTGCCGAGAAGACCGGCAGCATCGCGGCGGCTAAAGTGGTTGCCTTTCAGAACCAGGTGATGATTATATCGGCCAACGGGATTGTCACCCGCACCCCGGTAAAGGAAAAAGACCCGAGGCAGGGCATTACCCTGCAGGGCAGGAGTACCCAGGGAGTCAGGTTGATGAGACTGGAGACCGGGGACGAGGTGGTGGCGGTGGCCTCCTTCGGTGGAGAAAAGGAAAAGAGCAAGGACAAACCGGGGAAAAAACCGGAAAAGAAGAAGGAAAAGAGGGGTAAGAAATGAGCATGCCG
>JBARQF010000252.1:0-2263 GCA_049643605.1 Dehalococcoidales bacterium | reverse complement strand
TACCTGTTCCCCGAGATAGCCGGTGCACATGACGATTTCCTTTATTCCCTGCTCTTTTAGCAGCTTTATGACATAGTACAGAAAAGGATTGCCATTGAAGGGCAGCATTACCTTGGGTACATTTCTGGTCAACGCTCCCAATCTTGTACCCAAGCCGCCAGCCAGTATAACCGCCTGCATGGCTATTCCCTCAAATCGACTCCGCTAATATTTCCTTCATTGCCAGACGGATTGCTTCCTCAGAGTTGTGCTTTGGCTTCCAGCCCAGTTTCTCCATTCGTGAAGTTTCCAGGCATATGCGCGGCACGTCACCCGGCCAGCCCCGGCTTCCTCCCGTGTACTTCGATTTTGCCTCCGGCAGTCCCATCTGCTCCAGAAGCAGACGAGCTATCGTCGCTACGTCAACCACATCATTGTTGCCCAGGTTGAAAACGTTGACCTGGCCATCCGAATGCTGGAGGCCGTAAAGCATACCGTCCACACAGTCGCCGACATGTACGTAGGACTTGGCCTGTTTGCCATCGCCCAGTATCTCCAGTTCTCCGGTGTTCTTTTTCAATTTATGAATGAAATCACGGATTACGCCGTGGGTTGCCCTGGAGCCAACGACATTGGCGAACCGGAAGAGCCACGCCTGCATGTGAAAGAGATGGCAGAATGCCGTTATCAAGCCCTCACCGGCAAGCTTGGCGGCACCGTAAAGGGATATGGGCTGCAATGGGCCATAATCTTCAGAAACAGGCTCGCCGGATGTCTCTCCATATACCACGCTGCTAGAAGCAAAGACGATTTTACTGATATTTAACCCCCGCATCGTGTCCAGTACATTGTAGGTAGCGATGGTTCCCTGTTTCAGGTCCACTTCAGTGTCGTTCTGACCAGCTTTGATTTCCGGGTTGGCGGAGAGGTGAAAGACAACGTCGCTGCCTTCCATCGCCGCGGCAAGCTGGCCGCGATTAAGAAGGTCAGCCTGAACAAATTTGAAAGCGGGGTTGTTTAAGTGCTGGTCAATAAATTCCCGCCTGCCGGAACTCAGGTTATCGTAGACGGTTACCTCTCCTTTATTTATGAGGCGGTCAGCCAGGTGACTGCCGATGAAGCCAGCGCCACCGGTGATAAAATATCTCATTCTCACAGTGAATCACGTAATCTTTTCACGAGCACGTTCAGTATTACGCCAGCGAAGATGAATAACACGCCAACTGTGATTAAGAGTATCGCCACCATCGCCGTTCCCACCGCCAGCTCGTTTATGGTGAAGATGGCTTTCAGGACTATAATACCCGCCACAATGCCCAGAATTATGGAAATGACACCTGCCGTTCCAAAAAATAGCAGCGGCCTTCTCTCCGATATCATCACCATTACCCGATTCAGCACACTGGCGCCGTGCTTTACGGGATTGAGAGTTGAGCCGTCCCTGGTATAAATGGCGGATATGGGAACTTCGGTGATTTTAAGCCCTTTGGCCGTAGCCTCCGATATCGTCTCTGCCGATATGGCCATTCCCCGCTCTTTCGGCTCAAGTATGCTTATCGCCTTTCTTGAAAAAGCCCTGAACCCCGACTCGGTGTCAGACAGTGTGCTCCGCGAAAGCACCCGGGTGAAAAAGGATATGACGTTCTGCCCGAACCTGCGATAGGCCGGAATGTCTTCGCTTTTAATCTTCCGCGACCCGATGGCCACATCGGAACCAGCCGAGATGGCATTTGCCAGCGATGTTATTTCTTCCGGGTTGTGCTGGCCATCGGCGTCAAGCAGCACCAGCACCTCCGGGTTTCTTTTCTTCGCCTCGGCGAGCACCGTCTGTACTGTAGCACCGTAGCCACTGTTCTTTTTGTGCTGAACAACCGTGGCGCCGGCCAGCCTGGCTACCTGCGCGGTGCGGTCGGAGCTGCCGTCATCAACCACCACCACCTCGTCAGCGAATTGACGTGCCTGCAGGACAACGCTGCCGACATATTTCTCCTCGTTATAGGCCGGCATACCGACGATAATGCCTGATTTCTCCGCTTTCGCCATTTTTCCAGGCCTAAACCACCCTCTCTTGCTGGTAATTATAGCATATGTACAGGCGGAGTTGTGCCTTGCCCGAATGAAAATTCGGTAATGGGGCAAATATCTGATTTACAACGACCCTTTTTTCGGGTAGAATAGCTGTTGTCCGGGCGGTTAGCTCAGTGGTTAGAGCGCCTGCTTCACACGCAGGAGGTCACAGGTTCAAGTCCTGTACCGCCCCCCATTTTTTGAAGCTAAAAAAACC
>JBARQF010000251.1:0-3081 GCA_049643605.1 Dehalococcoidales bacterium | reverse complement strand
CAGCTGAAGAGGGGAAAGCCAAAGTCCGGGGCCTGCTCGGAGCGGTCTACCAGCACGCCGATGCCGACGATGTTGCCGTCCAGTTTATTGACGGCAGCGATAACTTCGTGGATGGAGCTGCCTGTGGTCAGGATGTCGTCAACGATGAGGACCCGCTCTCCGGGGTCTACGCTGAAACCTCTGCGGAAGCTTCTCTCCTCATCCTCCTTCTCGGCAAAGATGCCGCGGACGCCCAGCTGTCGGGCGACCTCAAAGGCGAGGATGATGCCGCCGGTGGTTGGCCCGGCAACGACCTGCACATTTTCGCGGCGAAAGTGGTCGGCAATCATTCGGCAGAGTTGCTCGGTATAGCCGGGAAACTGCAGGATACGGAACTTCTCCCAGTAAGCAGGGGAGTGAAGCCCGGAGGTGAGCAGGAAATGACCCTTGAGCAGCGCTCCTGCCTTTTGGAAAATGTCTTCGGTTTTACCGGCCACTCATGCCTCCAGGAAGTACCAAGCTACATATTATATATAAAGTAACACTTTTCCATGTATGTATTGACGATGCTGGCCGTCAGTTCATGCAGTGAGTATTTTGGCACCAGCCCCCATTCTGGCGGCGGCCAGATGGAAAGCCAGGCTTTGCCGACGATGTTCTGGCGCGGGACCACCCAGCCGTTGTGTGAGTCATTGCTCTGGTTACGGTTGTCACCGAGAACGAAATAATTGCCTGCCGGTATCTTCTGCTTGTCGAGGTGGTAGCTGGGCGTGTTCTTGATATAAGGCTCTTTCAGCCGCGTGCCGTTCACATAGACCGCGTCGTCTTTAACCTCCACCGTGTCATTGGGCACGGCGATGATGCGCTTGATGAACTCTCCCTTCTCGCTATTGGTTGGCCTGAAGACGATAACATCGCCTCTTTCCGGCTCGTGTATTCGATAAGTGACCTTGCTTATCAGGATACGCTGCCCGCTGTGAAAACTTGGCTCCATGCTGATGCCGACAATAATGACGGTGTCAATGGTGAAACGCAACCCGAAAAAAACGACCAGGGCAAGTACAGCGGTTATTATAAGTTCACGGAAAAAGGACTTCATTAACTGCTCACTCCGCTTATCCGTCCAATTATAGCCTATTCATTCATCGCTTGCCAATTCAGTCTATCGTGTCGTACTGACCCACAACCTCTCCCCGTCAGTGGTGAACTGTATCGTGCCGTGATGGTCGGTGCGGTAGATGTTTCCTCGGCCCAGTTTATTTTCCAGCCTGTCCACTATCTCATCGCCGGGGTGCCCGAATTTATTATCGGCACCGACGGAGAGCACCGCAACCTGCGGGTCGACTGCGGACAGGAACTCCTGGCTGGTGGAAGTATCGGAACCATGGTGGGCGACCTTCAGTACGGTGCTTTTCAATGCCGCTCGGCGGGTGATGAGGCGGAATTCGGCTTCGCGTTGTATGTCAGCGGCCAGCAGAAAGCTGACGTTACCGGTTTTCAGACACAGTACCGCGCTATTATTGTCGATGTCTTCATCCGTGTCCTTTAACAGAGCCTCCGGTGGATGGAGCACCGTGAGCGTTGCCCCGCCTAGAGCAATCTGCTGCCCGGCCCGGGCGGTGATTTTTTCAAGCTTCTTTTCGGCAATCAGCCTCTGCCATTCCTCGTATAACAGCGTACCGCTGTCGAGATTCGGGTCGAGCACCTTTTCCACGCGGTAGCGCTTCAGTACCTCAACCAGGCCGGCGAGGTGGTCCTGGTCGGGATGGGTCAGAATAACCAGACTGGTATTGTCTGCGTAACACCCAATAATTCAGGCTCAATCGTCCCGGTGACTTCCACATTCTCACCGTCTATCCATACCGTGATTCCGAGCATATCTAAAGCAAGGCGCTTGCCCTCAAAGTCCAGGTGAGGCAGCTTGTCCTGTATGTCACGGATAAAGCCCTCTAGTTTTGGTACATTGATAACAGCATCCTGGCTGGCCTTAAGCTGTGCCTCTAGTTCGGCTTTTTGCGCCTTCAGCGTTTCCTTTGCCTTGTTAAGTCGCTTGTTTTCCGCCTCTACCTGATCCGCCGGGAAGTCCTTTAATGCCCACTGTAAAAGCTGGTGTTGCTCTCGGTCTATGGCCTTAAACTGGCGCTCTATACGCTCTAGTTCGGCCTCAAATACGTTAAGCTGGCCCGCGTCCTGGCGCTGCTTTTCAAGCTCGTTTTTGATTAAGTCCCGGTCACTTAGATAGCGTTCAAGTTCGGTCCATACCATAGGCTCAAGCTTGTTACACCACCAGTTTTTATTATGGCAACGTTCAAATGGTGAGTGCTGCCTCACCTTACCCATGCAGCGATAACGAGTATAGGCATAGCGTCTATCTTTAACTACCTTAGAATGAATACCACCGGTATAAGCCCGGCCACATTGACGGCAGCGTATATGCCCGCGTAAGAGGTATTGATGTTTAGTAATAGTTACCGTCTTACTCCTATTTACCTGTAGCTGAATTTGGGCTGCGTCAAATAGCTCTTGGCTGATTATGGCCGGTGTGACGCCTTCAATCTCAATCCAGTCTGATTGTGGCCGGGTGAATTGCTTACGGCCTTTAGCAGTGGTAAAAGCGTAGGTCTTACCCGCATAGGACTTATTTGTAAGGATTGCCGATACTACTTGCTTTGACCAGTAGCCACCATGCTTAGCGGGTACTCTTAGGGAATTAAGCCTGTTGGCTATGCCTGTAGTGGACATACCATCGTTGACTAGCCAATGGTACATCTGGCGGACGTTGTTAGCTTCTGTTTCGTTGATTATGCGTCTGCCAGTGGCGCCGTCATGCTTTTTAACATAGTCATAGCCAAACGTCCTAGCAAAGCCGCCGCCGGTAATATGACCAAGCTTAGCTTTGGCTTTTCTGCCCCGGCTGGTGCGCTCTCGTATCTTCTCAGCCTCTAGCTTGCTAGCATAGCCCCGGATATAGCTAATCAGCTTGCCAAGTTCTGAATTGTCCACGTCTTCGGTAACTGTTTCAAGTGCAACACGATGCTTTTCAAGCTCTTGGGTAAGTATCACGCCGTGACCAGGGTCACGGGACAGCCGGTCAAGGCAGTA
>JBARQF010000250.1:0-4585 GCA_049643605.1 Dehalococcoidales bacterium | reverse complement strand
CAGTTAGCGCAGTTAGGCCGCGAACATCAAGCGCTTGAAAGCTGGCGTGAAATCAAGGCTAAACTATTAGGTAGGATACGATACGAGCCAGAGACGATTATTGACGAACAAATAGCCGGAGAAATCGTTAAGGGCAATGAACTGACGTTTGACGAATGGCGCGAGCTTTTAACCACTCTAAATTTTAAAATTCACGTTTTCCCACACGAAACACTACACAGCCGGAACGAATGGTACTTTAATATAGACCTTGCTAGGGTTAAGGCGGATCTTAATATTAAAGCGAATCCGAAATCTTTAGTGAAATATGCACGACAATTGAAGCGCGCCGTTTCAAAGCCTGTCAACGTCGTTATTGAGTGCTTATTGCCGATAAAACCCGAGAATGTGAAGAATATTGCGTCACACAGCCCTGAGCCCGACTGATGGTCACCACCTTATCTTCAAGCGGCTGGCGCAGCACCTCCAGCAGGGAATGGCCGAACTCGGGCAGCTCATCAAGAAAGAGCACGCCGCGGTGGCTGAGGCTGATTTCACCCGGCCTGGGCCAGTGCCCGCCGCCGACGAGGCCGGCGTGGGAGATGGTGAAGTGCGGGGAGCGGAAGGGCCTCTGCCTTATCATGGGGGTATCTGTTGGCAGCAGCCCGCTCACGCTGTAAATTTTGGTGACCTCCAGCGCTTCCTCTCCGGTCATCGGTGGCAGTATTGAGGGGAGCGCTCGTGCCAGCAAGGTCTTGCCGCTGCCCGGCGGGCCATTCATAATAACGTTGTGGCCACCGGCGGCGGCCACCTCCAGAGCCCGTTTTACATGCTCCTGCCCCTTGATATCCGCCAGGTCGGTGCTGGGTGTGACCGGCTGATTAAGAGTAAGGTCGGTTTCATCAGCCTTGTATTCCGTAATGGTGATTTCACCCTGAAGATAGCCGACCAGTTGCGCCAGTGAAGCGACGGGTATTATTTTCGCTCCTTCAATCATGGAGGCCTCTCTGGCGTCAACCTCGGGCACGACGACGGTATCGAAGTTTTCCTCCCTCGCCAGAGCCACCATGGGCAGGATGCCGTGGGTGTGGCGCAGGCTGCCATCGAGAGATAGCTCACCGAGAAAGATGGCCCGGGAACTGTCAGTGCTCACCTGTTCGGAGCTGAGCAGAATGCCTACGGCCATGGGCAGGTCATATGAAGGGCCGGCTTTTTTCAGGTCGGCCGGGGCCAGGTTCACCACGATGCGTTTCATCGGGAAATTGAACCCGGAGTTGCGGATGGCGGCGCGGACGCGCTCTCTGGCTTCCTGGACGGAGGCATCGGGCAGGCCGACAACGGTCAGGGCTGGCAGGCCGCTGGAAATATCTACCTCCACATCCACCATATGACCTTCCAGCCCGATAACGGCGGCGGTCTTGACTTTGGCTAACATGGTCTGATGTTACCTATGTTACTGCGTCGGTTTCGGTGTGTCAAAACCGTCGGATTACAGCGCCGCTGCTTCGCCAATCAGGCCGAAGAGATGGAACACGACTATCACAATAAGCACCGAAAGCAGTGCCCCGGCCACTGTCTGGCCCAGCGAGTGATATTTCAGTTCGATTCTTGACCAGGCTATGGGCGGCACCAGTACTGCGGAAAATGCGCCGGTGGTGCCGTACAGCAGGATAAGAATGGTGACGGAGCCGGCGGCAAAAGCGGTGTGCAGGCTGATTTTCCAGGTAAAATTGATGAGCATGAAGACGAGCGTTGCGGACAGCGCCGACACCGTGGTGGCAAAAAGGACCAGCGGCGCACGAAGGGAGAAAAGTATGGCACAGCAGGCGACGGTGCACAGGCTGGCCAGCAGATATATCTGGTTCCTCTGCTGACGGACTTTAATGAAAATGCCTTCAAGTTTATCTTTGTGGACGAGATAAATGATAACCAGAGAAACGGGCAGCACGGTGACCCCGACCAGAAGCAGCGACCATTTGAGGCCATCACTGGTGCTGGACGTGGACTGAAATGAGAGGAGCACCACAAAAGCCAGGCTTAGGATGATGGGGTTCAATACCGCAGAGGTATAACGAGCCAGCTGTTGTTTCATCTGATTCCCTTTTTATTCACAGTAACTTAACCATTATACTACAACGGAGGGTTACCTGTCGCATTTTGTCTGTCAATGCCCCATCGAACGCTGTCTTTGAGCGTGATTTTAAGCTGTGATATAATACGGTTGAGGCCATTTGTACCATGCTGGATAGACTGGAGAGAATAGAACAGAGATACCGGGAGATAGACCGGCAGATGTCCCAACCTGAGATTGCTTCTGACCTGAAGCAGCTGCAGGAGCTGGCACAGGAGAGGGCCGGCCTTGAGGGCGTGGTCGCCAGGTACCGGGAGTACAAAACCGCTTCAGAATCGCTGGCGGAAACCAGGACGATGCTTGATGATGGCCCTGACGAGGAGATGGCCGAGCTGGTCAAACAGGAGATGACCGGCCTTGAGGCGGAGCAGGAACGCCTGCTCGAGGAGCTCAAGCTTGCCCTGCTGCCCAGAGACCCCAATGACGAAAAGGACATCATAGTGGAAATACGCGCCGGGGCGGGGGGCGAGGAAGCCGGACTTTTTGCCGCCGACCTTTTCCGTATGTACAGTCGCTACGCCCAGATTAAGGGCTGGAAGATAGATGTCATCAGTGCGAACGAAAGCGGCATCGGTGGCATCAGGGAAATCATCTTTGAGGTAAAGGGGAAGGGGGCTTACAGCCGGTTGAAATATGAAAGCGGCGTGCACCGGGTACAGCGCGTGCCGACCACCGAGTCATCGGGGCGCATTCACACCTCGACGGCGACGGTGGCGGTTCTGCCCAAGGCGGAAGAAGTGGACATTGAGGTTAATCCTGAGGACCTGAAGGTAGACATTTTCCACAGCGGCGGTGCCGGCGGCCAGAATGTGAACAAGGTGGCCACCGCCGTCCGCATGACCCACCTTCCGACCGGTATAGTCGTTGTCTGTCAGGATGAGCGCTCGCAGCTCCAGAACAGGCTGCGGGCGATGTCCGTGCTGCGCACCAGGCTCCTCGATACCGAGCGACGAAAGCAGGAGGAGAAAATAACCTCGGAGCGTCGTTCACAGGTGGGAACGGGCGACCGTGCTGAAAAGATACGGACCTACAATTTCCCCCAGGACCGTATTTCTGACCACCGCATCAACCTCACGGTACGTAACCTGCCCCGAATTCTTGAGGGAGAGCTTGACGAACTGGTTGATGCGGTCGCCACCAGTATCCAGACAAAACAACTCGAGGAACAGGTGGCGTGACCCTGAAGCAGGTTCTTGACCAGGCCCGGCAAATTTTCACCACGAACCGAATTGAAGATGCGTCGCTGGAAGGGGAAATCCTGCTCCGGCACGCGCTCAAAATAGACCGGGCAAGACTTTATTCCGATTTTGACCGCGAACTCGGTGACGACCAGGAAGATAGATTCTGGAATCTGGTCCAGCGACGTGTAAGCGGCGAGCCAACAGCCTATATTACCGGGCATAGGGAATTCTACGGCCTTGAGTTCTATATCGACCACCGTGTCCTCATACCCCGACCGGAAACCGAACTGCTGGTGGAGAAAGCCCTCGAGCTGGCACAGACCCGGACCATGGCTGCCGTTGCTGATATCGGTACCGGATGCGGCGCCATAGCTATCAATCTGGCCCGGCATCTTCCCCGATTAAAAATATACGCCTCCGATGTATCCGCTGACGCTCTGGAAGTGGCCCGCATAAACTGCCAGAAACACGGGGTGGTCGACCGCATACAGTTACGGCATGGCGATATGCTGGAACCGCTGCCGGAGCCGGTCGACCTTATCATGGCCAATCTGCCCTACGTGACCGGAGAGGAAATCTCACGGTCAGCGCTCGCCGATTTCGAGCCGCTTATAGCGCTGGATGGCGGTGCCGATGGGCTTGATAAGATAAAACGGCTGTGCGAGCAGGCTGCAGGTAAACTCAGCCATGACGGCGGTATGATGCTGGAAATCGGACTGGGACAGAGCCGGCCGGTGGTCGATTTAATACATCGGCATTTCCCGTCGGCATCGGTAGAGGTGATACCGGACCTTCAGGGCATCGAACGTGTTATCAGCCTGTGCTTGACACCGAGCTAGCCCGGTGCTAAATTAGTTTCTTGGATTCTGGTTGTTTAATAATAAAGAGAGGTAAGCGGAACCGTGAATATAATCGTCTGTGTAAAACAGGTAATAGACCCCGAGGCACCGCCCTCCAGTTTCAAGGTCGAAGAAGTCGGTAAAAAGGTAGTGCCACCATCGGGGGTGCCCCCCGTAATCAGCCCGTTTGATGAGAACGCCGTGGAAGCGGCATTGAGAATCAAGGATGCTCAGGGAGGCAAAATCACCGTTCTCAGCATGGGCGTCAACTTGCTGCGCGAGGTGGTGAAAAAGCCGCTCTCTATGGGTGCTGATGAACTCGTCCTGCTTGAGGATGAGGCCTTTACCGATGGTGATAGCTGGTCGAACGCCCAGGCGCTGGCGATGGCCATCAAGAAAATTGGCGAATACGACCTTATTTTCTGCGGACGGCAGGCGGCGGACTGGGATGACGG
>JBARQF010000249.1:0-2251 GCA_049643605.1 Dehalococcoidales bacterium | reverse complement strand
TGGGCTGGTTATAATCGCCCCGCTTTAAAAGCGGAAGAGATAAGAGCGTCTCTCCGAAGGCCAACAGGTACCCCTGGACTGCAGGAGCTGGCCAGGGATAAAAAGGAAGCGGTCATTCTCTTTGATGACCAGACACGAGCCACCAGGGTAGCCGAGATAGCGCCCCTCGTCCTCGAGGAACTGGCTGCGGCCGGTATCCCCGATGACAGAGTGCGGTTTGTCTGCGCGCTGGGTTTACACGGCCCGATGTACCGCCGGTATTTCGTTCAAAAGCTGGGCGAAGAAATCGTCGCCCGGTTTCCTGTCTACAACCACAACGCCTTCGGCAACTGCACCTACGTTGGCACCACAAACATATATAAGACAGGGGTGTATATAAACGAAGAAGTGATGAAGTGCGACCTCAAGATTGCCATCGGTCTGGTCGTGCCTCACCACCTTGCCGGGTTCAGCGGCGGCGGTAAAATCATTCTGCCCGGTGTAGCCTCTTATGAGACCATTCAGCACAACCATATAATGGGACATAAAAGTCGGGAGCAGCATGCGGATAATCCAGCACTAGGCATGGGAATTTACGACGATAATCCTTTGCGCCGGGACATCGATGAGGCCGCCAGCATGGTCGGCGTGGATTTCTCGATTAACTGCCTGGTGAACGGGCGAGGGGAAACGGTGGCCATCTACGCCGGCGACCTGCTCGCCGCTCACCGCGCCGCCGTGCAGGAAGCAAAGTCTCACTACCTGACACCGAAGATGACCGGGAAAGACATCGTCATCGCCAATACTTCATCCCCGAACAACGTCACCTCAATCGGCCTGCTCATCTCTTTTCCCGCCGTGAGCCGCCGCGGTGGCGATGTGGTCCTTATCGCCAGTTACCCAGAAGGTCGTGTCCCTCACTATCTCGGGGGGCGCTGGGGAAAAGACACCTGGGCGGTGCAGCACCGGCGGGTATCGATACCGGAGAAGGTAAACCGTCTGATTATCTACAATGAATACCCTCACCCGGGCAGCAACTGGTTTGATGACGACGATAGAATTACATATTGCCGCCGATGGGATGAAGTCCTGCAACTTCTTCGGGAAACGCACGGTGACAGCGCCAGAGTTGACATTTATCCCAACGCTGAGATACAGTATTAGTAGTCAGTATTAAGAGAGGTGCTCGCGATGCCAAACAAACTCAAACTGCCCCAGCTCGCCTGGCATGGAATGAAGGAACTGGAACTGCCCCTCCCCGATAACTGGCAGGTTGAAATGGGCTATATGGCCGGCTACAACCGCCCCGCCCTCAGTCTGGACCAGATAAGAAAATCGGTCACCGGCGACCTGATTGGCACATCGCCGCTGCGGAAGCTGGCTCAAGGGAAGAAAGAGGCGGTCATTATTTTCGATGATATGACCAGGGTAACCCGGGTGGCGGAAATCGTCCCTTTCGTGCTTGAAGAGCTGGCCGCCGCCGGTATTCCCGACAGTAATATACGATTCGTTTCCGCGCTGGGCTGCCACGGCGCCATGAACCGTATAGACTTTGTGAAGAAGCTCGGCGAGGAAACGCTGACCCGCTTCCCGGTCTACAACCACAACCCCTACGCCAACTGCACGTACGTCGGCACGACCAAGACCTACGGCACCAAGGTCTACGTTAATGACGAGGTGATGAAGTGCGACCTTAAAATTGCCATCGGCTCGGTGGTGCCCCACCCCAGTACCGGCTTCGGCGGGGGCGGGAAAATCATTCTCCCCGGGGTGGCCTCATTTGAGACCGTCAAATATAACCATCAGCTGTTCCGCAAGGCTCAGCTGGCGAAAGGGCCTCAGTACACGGGTCACGGTGCCTACGAAGGCAACCTGGGACGCCTCGACATCGAAGAGGCGGGTGACCTGGCCAACCTCGATGTCCTCATCAACTGCATAGTCAATATGTGGGGGGAAACGGTGGCCATCTATGCCGGCGCGTTGCGACCGGCCTATGAAGAAGCGGTCAAGGATGCCAAGCCGCACTACCTGACGCCAACGCTGTCCGGCAAAGATATCGCCATTGCCAATGCTTTCGCCAAGGCGAATGAAGCCTGGATAGGCCTGCCAATGACCTATCCGGCGCTGAAACCCGAGGGTGGAGACGTCGTCGTTATCGCCAACCACCCTGAGGGGCAGGTAACGCACTACCTGCTGGGTCCATTCGGAGAAACAATCTGGGGGCCCCTGCGCAAGGAACGTCAAATTCCCTCTCAGGTCAACCGCCTTATCG
>JBARQF010000248.1:0-11463 GCA_049643605.1 Dehalococcoidales bacterium | reverse complement strand
CTATAAATGACAAAGTGGTACTAAGCAGTACCACTGGAAGCTAAACTGAATACTCTAGGGTATTAGACTTTACTCTTTGTTACTCTCAGGGACAAACCTCTTGTATCTTTTAATCAGGGTGTCACAGGTTCGAGACCCTGACGGCCTACCAAAACCAATTAATCTGAAGCTAGTTCGAAGCTGGATAAAACCACCCGAAAACAGGGAGGTTTTTCTTTTTCCGGTAAAAGTGACACCCTGATTCGTCTGCAAATTTTCGGTGGTAAAACCCCTCTTACTTGTCTTTTGACAATTCTCTTTACAAGGTATATAGTTCCTTTACTTCTTAATTCCTATAAGTTATCGTAACGCATTTTTATCGTCAGCGGTCATGAATCCTTCATGAACTCTAAACAGCATGAGAGTAGTTATGATTCGATTAGCAATTTCCTGAAGCGCTTGCAAACACTCTAGATAGGCATGCCGATCTTGAAATTGTTGGGGAAGCGAAAGATGGTGGGGAGGCCGCCTACCTCATACGTTCTCTAGGATAGCACAGATTCCCATTCCCCCACCGCCACATATAGCCATTAATCCGTATTTTGTATCTCGTCTTTGCATTTCGTGCACTAACGTAGTCATAATTCTGGCTCCTGTCGCTCCTACCGGATGCCCTAGAGAGATACATGAACCATTCACATTTATCCTATCGTAGTCTTTCTCGGTTAAGCCCAGTTCTTTAATGTTGGACAAGGTTTGCGCAGCAAAAGCTTCATGAAGTTCTAGTAGATCAATTTGCTCCAGCGTAAGTTCAGATTTCTTTAAAGCTTTTGCCACTGCTTCTGTTAATGATTTCCAGGCGTATCGAGGGTCAGTGCCGCTAAAAGCGAAGGCCCGCAGGTAAGCCATTGGTTTGATATGTAACTCTTGCAACCTTTGTTCATTCATGATTACGCAAACAGCGGCGCCATCGTTTTCACCCGAAGAATTACCAGCAGTGCAAATTCCTCCAAGCACTGGCTTCAGTTTTGCCAGTGCTTCTAGATTTGTATCAGAACGGGGACGTTCATCTACGCTTATAACTATTACCTCCCCCTTTTTTTGCGGAATAGTAACGGGAGTGATTTCTTCCTTAAATTTGCCGGTTTGCATAGCAGCGCAGGCCCTTTGATTACTTAATAAAGCCCATTTATCCGCTTCTTCTCGTGTAATACCATATTCTTTGGCGGCTGTTTCGGCCCATGTCATCATTGTAGGTAAGACACCAAATCTATCATGCGGCTGAGACATGACTCTTGCTCTAAGTATCCTATCATATGCTGATATGCCCCATGTAGATAGACTCCCATGCCCCCGGGGCATATCACCACTGCCGCCCATGCCCCATCTTATATCCCCTCGAATATAGAATTCAGCAGTACTCATGCTTTCCACGCCACCAGCCACCGCTATCTGGGCATTTCCTGTTTCTATCATCATCGCGGCGAAGCAGATAGAGTCACATCCGCTGGGGCACCTCCGGTCTAGGGTAAATGCCGGTATTGACACCGGCCAGCCGGCTTTAAGTAGCGACATACGAGCTATATTGACATATTCACCGCTCTGATAATTTTGTCCCATCACTACAATATCAACCATGTCAGGTTCTAGCTTTGCTCTTTTAACTGATTCGTTAAGTACCAAGGCCGCCAAATCAAATGCCGGGACCGTGCGCAAAGCGCCACCAAAGTTTCCAATTGGTGTCCGCACTGCGTTAACAATAGCTATCTTCTCCATTTCAACTCCTTGAAACTATGGGCTATTAATAATTGTAATTTCTAAAAATATTAAACTGCTTACCCAGTTATCTTGTTTAGTGCCATATGGATTATCTATTACGCTTTGGTAGCCTGAATGGCATTTCACAAGTTCATACTTAATAAAACATTTTACCCAACCCAGACAAGTTCAGGAGATATAAAGCATTCTACCACCTACATATGAAGCAGATGAAGAATAGATTACGGACAATGAATAATGGAGCCAACTGTAATCAATCCTGCAAACATAGCATCGAAATAACAGGAAATACCGCGGATAAACAGGACTACATATTTCATTCTTATCGACAGGAGAAAGCAGTCGCTACTGGGATGGAGGATTGGCTTCCAGTTCTTGCATCGCTTTTAACATCCTGATGAGCTTGACGTCTCTTTCGCGGTATACTTCGGCTTCACTTTTGCCATGATAATCGTAGAAACCTTTCCCTGTCTTTACTCCTAAATGTCCTTGGGCGACAAGTTCGAATACCTTCTTGGGTTTATAGCTCAGTGGTGTCATTTGACTCTGTACATAATGATTCTGTAAATTTTTTACTGTTAGGTCAAGTCCCCCGAAGTCAATACGCTGGACAACGCCCAAAATCATCATACGCATAGCCAAACTATATTTGACAGCCTCATCTAGGTCTTCAGGAGTGAGATAGCCATTGTCAATCAGGAAGAAAACTTCCCGTTGCATAGCTAACTGCAAACGGGGAATGACAAACCCGGAAATGAATTTGTTCATCACCACCGGTTTCTTCCCGGCTATTTTTAAAGTGCGGGCCATAAGCTCAATGGCCTCATCACTTGATTGAGGGCCTTTAACCAAATCAACCAGAGGCATAATTTGCGGAGGGGCATACCAATGACAAAGGATGACTTTATCCGGACGTGAGGTCTGGACGATGTCAAAAATATTCAGGGATGTGGTATTGCTGGCCAGTATTGTTCTGGGAGGGCATAATTTATCTAAAAGGACGAATACTTTCTTTTTAATTTCAGCATCCTCGGTAACAGCCTCAATGGCAATATCAGCGTCCCGCGCCCCATCTTCCAGAGAAGTTGTGAAGTTTATATGCTTGATCGTCCCTTTTATTTGCTTTTCAGTCAGCAAGCCTTCATGGGCAAACGTGGCCAAGCTTGCTTCTATCAATTTTCTGGCTCTGGTTAGAATCTCTGATTGCATATCTACCAGAGATACTTCATACCCAGTTTGGGCAAAAGTCTGAGCAATCCCGTGGCCCATTACACCGGCACCAACCACTACTATTTTCTTAATATCACCAGTCACAACTTGTCACCTTCTCAAGCCTGGTTTCAGACTTCAATACCTATTTGCCGCCGAGACTTGAAACTTATAACGGCTTCAGCCCCAAAATACTCCTGGCTTCACTGGGTTTAGCCGGTTCTTTGCCAAGTTCTCGGGCAATCCTGACCGCTCGGGCCACTAATTGCTGGTTGGTGGCAAACTCACCCTTTTTATAATAAATGTTATCTTCCAATCCTACTCGGATACAGCCGCCTAAAATCATTCCCATAGTTGTAAGAGGATTTTGGTGCCGACCAACTGCCAAAGTGTTGAACAGGGCATCCTCAGGTAATGATTCATATAAGTACATAAGGTTTCTCGGGCTGGCTTCAAAGGATCCCTGATATGGCATACCAAGGATTAAATCGACATAATAAGGTTTCTCCAATAACTCTTTGCTAATCAGGTTCTTTAATTCGGTAAAAAATCCGGGACTATAAATTTCGATTTCGGGCTTTATGCCCAGTTCTCTCATTCGTGTAGCGTAATATTCTATATCGTCTCTAGTGTTTACCCATACTGTGCCAGCTCTAGAGCCAACCGTTCTCAGCATACTTCCCATGTTGCATGAGGCCATTTCAGGATGAGCGTTTAAACAATCAAGACGCTCATCAAGAGTCAGGTTTGCTCCTCCACCAGTGGAGTCCTGGAGAATAATGTCACACTTTGCGCGAATTTTATCGTGTATTTCTTGAAAGACGGTGGCCTTACCTGTAGGGACACCATCTTTATCACGGGCGTGTAGATGTACAATTGCTGCGCCTTCATTGTAGCAAGCGTATGCAGCTTCGGTAATTTCATCAGGCTGCATAGGCAAAGTGGGACATTCTTTCTTGCCAACAAAGCCGCCCGTTAGCGCTGCGGTGATAATTACCTTATCCTCCGGTAATCTAATCATTTGTCTATCTCCTTGATTGTTATTATTAGGCTAGGGAAAAGCCTTGAAATCCACTATCCCCTTCTGCTATTCCGACTGCCAAGAATGTAGCTTTCTCTAACTAGCTCCGAGCAGCAGATTAGGAATCCATAAAATAATTTGAGGAAACGCCATGCAAATGATAAGCCCTACAGCCTGTAATGCAACAAAGGGCCAAACAGAATTGATAATATCAACCATGCTCACTTCAGGTGGAACGATACCCCGCATATAAAACAGATTCATACCGAAAGGCGGAGTTAAAAATGCCATTTCCATATTGACTATGAAGACGACGCCAAACCAGATGGGATCAAAACCAAGTGTTGCGATAACTGGGACCAGCACCGGAGTAGTTAGCATGATAATGCCACCGGGATCCATAAAACAGCCCAACATAAATAAAAGTGCTTGTATTCCTATCATGATAACCCAGCGGTTAACCGGCAGGCTGACTATGACATTCTTTATAAATTCGGGGGCACCAACGGCGGTGTAAACAGAGACGAAAAGTGAAGCACCAGCCACAATCCAAAGGACAAGACAGGTCAGTCGCAGTGACTGGTAGCTGGCCTGTCGCAGGGTTTTCCAAGTAAACTGGCGTTTAATACTAGCACAGAGCAAACTACCTAATGCTCCTAAAGCTGCTGCCTCTGATGGAGTGGCCAACCCAGAGAATATAGAGCCTAAAACAATCATGATAAGGATGATTGGCAGGATTAAGGAACGGAGCAGGGCGAACTTCTCCCGCCAGTTGGCCCGATCCTCCTTTGGAACGGGCGGACCAAGTGAAGGTTTGAAACGGCATCTTATGTATATGTATACGATGAACATACCTGAAAGAAGTAGTCCAGGCATAATGCCGCCCGCAAATAAACGGCCTACCGATTCCTGTGCGAAGAAACCATACAGAATCATCGGTACACTTGGTGGAATAAGCACGCCCAGAGCACCACCAGCCATAATACTTCCCAGCGCTATATGCTTACCATAGTTACGCTTTAGCATCGACGGCAATGCGATCAGTCCCATTGTTACGCAGGAGGCGCCACTAATCCCGCTCATGGCTGCCATTATTGTAGAAATATTCACGGTACCAATTGCCAGACCGCCTCTCGTGGGACCCATCCATTTATACATCAACTCGTATAGGTCATCGGCGATGCCGGAGCGTTCTAGCACGTTAGCCATGAAGAAGAACAGGGGCAGGGCAACAAGGACAAAAGAGGTCATGTAGCGGAACATGCCGCCAGCAAACATGGATAGAGAGTTTGGTCCCCAGAGAAAGAAGGCGAAAATTGCCGCTATTCCGGCTAGGGCGAATGTAAGCGGTACTCCGGCGAGGAGTACGACTATTAGGGAGCCGAAGATAAGAAGTGTGGTAATCTCGATACTCATGCGAGCTTAACCCTCGTGAAAACTGTGATGAAGTCCCGAGCTATCTTGGCCAGCCCTTGTATCATAAGAAGGAACCCGCCAACGGGTAGGAATATTTTGATTAGATAAATTGGCGGATTCCAGAAGCTACCTGACCTTTCCATATCGGTAATGGCTTGCCAGGCAAATTCTGTTCCTTTCCACACCAGTACGTAGTAAAGGATTAACATGAACGGAGCAGTGATAATAAGGTCAAGAATTGCCTTCCCTCTGGTTGATAAACGTGCGTAAATGATGTCCACACTTACGTGCCCTTTATGCAGGAAGGTATAGCCTCCTCCAATCATGGCCATGACAACCAGCAAGTATCCGCTCGTCTCATGGACCCAGATGGTCGGTGAGTTGAATACGTATCTCATTACAATCTCAAATGTAATGACAAAGATTAGGGGCAAGAATAAAAAACTGCCTATTCTGCCTGCAAACTCATTGGTCTTGTCAGCGATACGAACAACAGGCTCTACTGAATTCATAATAGACTCTTGTTGGTAATGAGGGATGGGTCAGTCATCTCTCGGCCCACCCCTCATATTTGTGACCTTTACTCCCAATAACCCCTGTACTTCATGTATCCTTCAATCATGTCTGCATATTCGGCAGACTTTGCATCTTGTACGCGATAGTCTTCTAATAACTTTGCCGCCGCTTTGGTAGCCTCAGCTAGAACCTCATCGTCTACCTCCACGTAAGTGATTCCATGCTCCTTAACCATGAGATGGAGTTTTTCAATGTTATCTGAGCGGTCGAAGGTGAAGTTTCTCCATGCCCATCGTATCTGAGCTGTGGTCACAATCTGTTTCAGGTCATCTGGAAGACTATTCCAAGCGTCCATGTTTACCGTTATGTGCTCGCCATGAGAACCATGAATCATTAGTCCGGAGATGTACTTGGCAACCTCATGCCACTTCATGTTGTAAAACGAGGCAGCCCTAGACCAAGTAGCTGCATCTATAGTACCAAGCTGTAGAGCAGTATATACCTCAGCACCGGGTATATATACAGTGCTAACACCCATTGCTTCGAAGAATTTTGCCTTTTGGCCAGGAGTCCTAATAATCATGTCCTTAAAGTCATCCATCGTCACCATGGGTTTCTTGGATATGAAGTTGTTGCCATCCCCGGGGATAGTGCCCAAGAAGTAATTATTACGTGGTGCATACTCCTTGCGGATCCATTCAAGCACCTTGCCACCTTCCCAATCGTAAAAGAACTCCATGAAGTCGACACCGTCTCGCAGAGTGAATGGGGTTGTCTCCTCAGCCTGAGTCCAGGGCATTAATCCCAACCAGTATTCTCCCGTGGATTGCTGCATCTCAAAAACGCCATTGGAAACCGCGTTGACCTGCTCGGCGGTAGGCGCTAGCGCATTTGCAGCATATGGTGTGATGATTAGCCGTCCACCAGACATCTTGGCAATATCATCACACATGCCTGTCACAGTGATTTTATATGTGGTGACAGTAGGGGAGTTATTGCTCTGTAGTCTCCATTCGAAGACTTCTGCTGGTTGCGCTGGAGCTGGAGCTGGTGATGGTGCTGGTGATGGTGCCGGTGCTGGTGCCGGTGCTGGAGCCGGTGCTGGAGCCGGTGCTGGAGCCGGTGCTGGTGCTGGAGCCGGTGCAGCACAGGCGCTAACTAAGGCAAAAATTAGTACCACTGCAATTAGAGTCAATATCGATTTCTTTTGCATCTATGTCCTCCAACTAATATTTTTTAACCGTAATAATAATCCTTATGAAAACAATCACCCCCATTTCTCATTAATAGTCGCTATGGTCACCAAACTAAAGATAGTGAGCATATATTGAAAATTTAACAAGTATTGATGAAATAGTAGATATATCATACATGATATTTACCTATAGATATATCGTTGATGATATAATAATTATGTAGTATTATATTAAGCACGAAGGCATTTTGTCAATATGTGAGTGAAATATTTTGCTGGTTCTACCGAGAAAAAAGCATCATAATAGTGGAAAAGATCTGCGTCCATACAAATAAAATCATAATCATATCAACTAGAGGAGCTATTACATGAATAATATATTTGAAGACCGCGATTATCTTCTCTGGAGATTACTAATGCAAACTAGAAATGCTATATTGAAACTTAGAGCTAAGGAGCTATCGTTATACGGCTTGACACCTCGTCAAGCTGGTATATTTGGACTTCTTGGAGCTACTAAGGGGGATACCAATGCGTATAGAATGTCCAAATGGCTTTTATTAGAGCCGCATACTGTCTCCGCTTCTTTAAATAGAATGGAAGCTAAGGGTATTGTTAAAAAATCTACCGTGAACAAAAGTGGTAGAAAGACTTCAAAATTTGAATTGACCGATAAAGGGTGGGAAGCTTATCATAAAATAATGCGCTTCGAATCTATTCCAAAAGTGCTGGAAGTTGTAACCGATGAAGAGCGCGAAGCGTTGAGTTCGACATTGAAAAAACTTAGAGACGAAACTTTAAGGCAGATAGGAATACGCACAAAGCTGCCATACCCGCCATTCTAATTGATAGTCAATGTACGATGAAGTAAAAGGAGGTAAATTATCATAAATTGGATTAAACGATGTGGATTTACTCAGACCACTTACAAAAGTAAATTATTTCGATTGTTTTATAGTAAAGGAGGCCTATAGTGGCTGGAGGTTATGTCGGAAAGATTGGTTTCGTTAATCTATCCAACGGTGAAATCCGGGAACAGGAAATGGACGAAAAGATGGCCCGGGAATATATCGGCGGACACGGACTGGGTGCCCGCATCCTCTTCGAGATGCAAAAGGGAGGGGTTGACCCCCTGGGGCCGGAAAATATACTGGGGTTTGTTACTGGACCGTTGACTGGCACACCAGTACCGACCGGAGGACGCTATGCTGTGGTGTGCAAATCGCCGCTGACCGGAGGATGGGGAGATGCAAATTCGGGCGGTTTCTTTGGCCCCGAGCTCAAATTTGCCGGATGGGATGCCATTTTCGTTTCGGGGATAGCCCCCAGGCCGTCATATTTGCTGGTTACAGATGGCGGCATTGAGATAAAGGACGCCTCTCATCTCTGGGGAAAAGATGCCATTGAAACAGAGGAAGCCCTGGCGAAAGAGATTGGCGATGCCAAAGTCCGCGTTGCCTGTATTGGCCCGGCATCAGAAAAGCTATCCCTAATCAGTGGTGTCTGCAACGATAAAGGGCGATATGCGGGTCGCTCCGGAGTGGGCGCGGTTATGGGTTCCAAGAAGCTCAAGGCGGTGGTAGCAAGGGGCAAAGGCAAAATTAATGTAGCCGACAGTGCCGGTGTTAAGAAATTAAACCAGGAATTCACCCGGAAAATGAAAGACGTGGGCTTCATCCAGACGTTGAGCAAATATGGCACCTGCGGCAACACCGTGGCTGTTGTCGGCGCCGGGGTCAGTCCGGTTAAAAACTGGCTGCTCACCGGCACAGAATCCTTCCCTACCGTTGAAAAAATAGGTGGTGATAACGTCATCGCTTATGAAACAAAGAAATACGGCTGTTTCAGTTGCCCCATTCGCTGCGGTGGTATTACTACCGTCCCTTCTGGAAAATATCCCGTAAAAGAGACGCACAAACCGGAGTATGAGACGATAGCTGCCTTCGGTAACATGTGCCTGAACGATGACCTCGACTCAATATTTAAATTGAACGATATGTGCAACCGCAGTGGGCTGGATACGATATCGGCAGGATCCGTTATCGCTTTCGCCATGGAATGCTATGAACATGGCCTCATCACCAAGGCGGACACAGATGGTATAGATTTGACCTGGGGAAATTCGGAAGCCATGGTCGCCATGACCGAAAAGGTAGGACGTCGCGAGGGCTTCGGCGATGTGCTGGCTGACGGTGTGAAGGTGGCAGCGAAAAAGATAGGTAAGGGTGCAGAAAAGTACGCCATGCATACTGGCGGCCAGGAGCCCGGGCTTCATAATGCCACCTTCTTCCCGGGACGCGGCACGGGGTTTGTTGCCGACCCGACGCCCGGCCGGCATACCGCCGCCGCGCCCTTCACCCGCTGTGATGTCAATGCCTCTGCCGGCCCATATAAAGAACTCCAGGTTTCCGGCTTTGAGAAATACCAGTATACAGGTAAAGGACCAGCCGCAGCTGCCAACACCAATTACTGGCAGGTTGGCGCCAGCGCCGGGTTGTGCCTTATGCCGGTAGTGATCTCCGATTGCTATCCGTTAATAGAGTTTTTAAATGCAGTAACCGGATGGGATATGTCGGTGAGCGAAGCCCTGGAGACCGGGGAGAGAATTCAGACTCTCAGGCAACTCTTTAACGTCCGCGAGGGCATATTGCCTTCGGATATCTGTCTGCCAAAGCGAATGGCGGGAATACCGCCTCATGGTTCCGGTCCCCTGGAAGGAGTGACGATAGACATTGATACCCTGGCGAAGGAATACCGGGAAGCTATGGAGTGGGACCCGGTGACGGGTAAGCCTTCCGAGGCCTGTCTGACCAGGCTGGGGCTAAAGAGACTGATGAAATAGCACATAGGACTTCAAACTAAAGAAGGGGAGCAGTACTGCTCCCCTTCGAATTTTTAGTCGACAGAATCACCGTTGAATATTAAATGTTGGTAGATTAGAGAGGCGGCAGTAGAATCAGAGGAAAATGAAAACTAAGAATCTATAGCCAATTTGCCTGCCTTAGCGCGGTTTTCCTTCTTTCCCTCACGTATCAGGATACTTACAGCCTCAGGGCCAACCGAAAAATTTTTGCATACTGCATCAGAGATGTCTTTTACAAGCCCTCTTTTCTGGTCAATGGTTCTACCTTCGTCCGCATATATCATTACAAGCGGCATATTACTCCTCCTCATTAATAAAATTATTTAAGTATAACATACAAGTTCTGCAGGTAATAGCAGGGATAAAATAAAGGAAGAATAATCAATACCAGAGAGACCAGAGACGTAGAATAAAATTAATGAAAGACAACTCTGGCAAATTCAAACTAATGCTGCTTGAGTTGGTAAATCACAATCGACACAGAGTGTCTCAAGAGGAAGTCCAATCGCCTCAGCCAGCTCTTGAACTGTTGGATGCTCTAAGCTTTCGATGCCCAGGAATTCAATTCTCTTTTTAATAGAAGGAATCCGAGCAGCTAAGAGTTCTCCTTTTTGGATTGTTTTTCCCCAACGACAATAAGAAAGCGAATCTGGATTTGAGACCCTGAAATGAATCTCCTTAATATCTAAAGATCTAAGCTTGGGCACTAGATTCCTTTCAGCCTGCGTGCCCCTTCGAATAGAATCGTCGCAGACTACAACTATCTTACCAGGATATTTTTCGCCGCTTCCTACTTGTTTGATGTGGGCTTCTAGATGTCGTGCCGCTTGGTTCGACCGAGGATAACTTCTACCGGCATAAGGATACTTCATTAAAAATTCGTCATATTCAGGTATTCTATCGATTTTCTTCTCGTTAATCTGTCGACAAAACTCTTGATGATATCCTATGGCACAGAATCTGCCGGAATCAGGAACAGGAGCAACGATATCTGGAATAAATCCTCGCTTTATATCCCGTTGCGCTAAAATAGCTCCCAATCTTTTTCTTACCGCTGAACCGGGGATGTTTTTGAATACTGCGCTTGGAAAATTAGTATAAACCCAAACAAAGGTGCAAATCTGAGTTTTAGTGCTTGGCATTCTAAATTTAGTTTCTGCATACCCGTTCTTTAGTAGAACGATTTCACCTGGTTCTACATCTCTCTGGTAGTTAAAACTCCGATTCTTAAAACCGCAGGGATCAGTAGTAGCTGCTACTGCCCCTGTTTTTTCACCAATAACTAGAGGCCAACGGCCACTGGGATCACAAACGACGTATATCCCATCAGGAGTGAGTATTGACAGAGAGTAAGCTCCCTTAATCACATCGTTCATTCTGTAAATTCCATCAATAATTCCTTCTCCCTGAGCTATTAATTTGGTAATTATGTCGATATCTACTCCTCCCCAGGCAAAAGAATGACCATAGGTTTTTAGTCTTTCT
>JBARQF010000247.1:0-3054 GCA_049643605.1 Dehalococcoidales bacterium | reverse complement strand
GGCCCCTTGTCTTCAGGTATTCCGAGCCGCCGAGCTCACACCGAGTGCTGCCCACAATGTAGATTAAATCGCCGGCCTGCTTGAAGTCCATTGATATTGCCCGGCTTACATCGTCCATAACCCCGATGGCCGAGACGAGCAGTGTATGCGGGATGGATATGGTCTTCCCTTCATACTCAAACTCATTGTTCAGGCTGTCCTTGCCCGAAATAAACGGAGTCCCATAGACAACGGACATATCGTAGCAGGCCTGAGCGGTGCGGATGAGCGCCCCCAGCATCTCGGGTCGATTGACATCGCCCCAGCAGAAGTTGTCCAGCAGCGCCACACGGTTCAGGTCGCCGCCCACGGCAATTATCTGTCGCAGGGCTTCATCAATCGCCGAGGCTGCCATCCAGTAAGGGTCGACATCGGCATAGCCGGGATTGATGCCATTGGCGATGATTACACCCTTCGGTGAGCCGGGTACCGGCTGAATAATGGCTGCATCACCGGGCCCGTCATTATTCTTTCCCACCAGCGGCTTGAGGACGCTGCCTCCCTGCACCTCGTGGTCGTACTGACGGACGACCCACTCCTTGCTGCATACGTTCCACGAACCCAGTATCCTCAACAGCGACTCGCCAAGGTCAGGCGGTTCCGCGAAATCGGGTTCGGGGTGGCGGGGTGGCTCCCAGACGGCCTCTCTTCTCAACTGCGGGATACCGCCATGCAGAAACTCCATTTCCAGGTCGCAGACCGTTTCCCCGTCGTAAAAAAGATGCAGACGCCGGTCATCGGTGAATTCACCGATAACGGTCGCTTCCACGTCTTCACCGGCAAAGAGCGCCAGCAGCTCACCGGTTTTCTCCGGCGGCACGGCCAGAATCATTCTCTCCTGAGATTCCGAAATCCATATCTCAGCATAGGATAGCCCCGCGTATTTCAGCGGCACCGTTTCCAGGTCGACACGGACGCCGGTCTCCTCCGCCATCTCCCCCACCGCCGAGGAAAGGCCCCCACCACCGCAATCGGTTATCCTCACGTACAGACCGCGGTCGCGGGCCTGGAGGAGGACATCTATCATCTTCTTTTCCACAATGGGATTGCCAATCTGAACCGAGCTGGAAGACGTGGCCGTTGACACCTCGGTGAGCTGCTCCGAGGCGAAGGTAACCCCGTGAACGCCGTCCCTTCCCGTCCGGCCGCCAACAAGGACCACCTTATCGCCCGGTTTCTGTTTGCCGCGACGGGCGATTTCCGCGGGCAGCAGGCCCAGCGTGCCGCAGTACACCAGCGGGTTGGCCACGTAGCGCTCGTCAAAGAGAACGGCACCGTTGAGCGTCGGTATACCGAGCCGGTTGGCGTAGTCGGCCACCCCGGACCGTACCCCCTTGAACATACGGCGGGGATGCAGCACGCCCTGAGGTAATCTATCATAGGGCAAATCAGGAGGTCCAAAACAGAAGACATCGGTGTTGGCTATCGGTTTCGCCCCCAGTCCGGTGCCGAGGGGGTCACGGATAACACCGCCAATTCCGGTGGCAGCGCCTCCGTACGGCTCCACCGCCGAGGGGTGGTTGTGCGTTTCCACCTTGAAACAGAGCGCCCACCGGCCATCAAAATCAATCACGCCAGCGTTATCCACGAAAACGGAAAGGCACCAGGGCCTGTTGAGCTCACGGGTCGCCTTCATCACGGTGCTCTTCAGCAGGTCATCCACCACCTTGCCACCGAGCGTGAACCTGCCCTTGAATGTCTTGTGGACGCAGTGCTCCGACCACGTCTGGGCTAGTGTCTCAAGCTCAACATCGGTCGGGTTCCGACCCTGCTTCTGATAATAATCAACAATGGCTTGAAACTCATCAGCCGTGAACCCGAACTGCTTTTGCAGCACGGCCCGGTCAGATGTCAGGATATCGACGGTTTCCAGCTTGAAACGGTACTTTGGGTTCTCCGGGAAGCTCATCTGTTCCCGTTCCACGACGTGCTGTATGATTGGGTTCACCAGCAGCCGGCTGGAAATAATCCCCAGCTGTTCATCGGTTAACTGTCCTTCGATAAGATACCGCTTTGAAGTCCTGACCGTGTTGACCCCTTCCACTTTAAGGTCACGAATCGCCTTCAGGACACTATCCTCAACAGGGTCGGTAACCCCGGCGTTATAGGCGACCTCAACCGTATGATACCCGGATTCATCAACCGGCCCGGCCGGTGTACCCTGCCGGTAACTGTAAAGCTGCGTAACCGGGTCGGCGAGGAGAGTTTGCCCGAGCATGTCGAGAGTTTCCGGGCTGAGTTCGGCATCCAGCCAGTAGATATCCACGACGCGTACATCGGATACGGTGGCAATGCCAAGGTCCTGAATATCTTTGACCAGACCCTGTCCCCGGGCATCAGGCAGATGACTTTTCAGACGGACTTCCAAGCGGTGCATTTAATTGTTACTCCACTACCTGGAGATTAAAAAGAGGGGCGTACGCCCCTCCTGAACATTCAAAATGCTCGTTTTTCTTCACCTGTTTCATGTACCGAGTAATTCGCCGACTACTTCGTTGATTTCGCGACCGTCCGCCCGACCCTTAAGCTGCGCCATAAGCCTGGGCATTACCTTGCCCTTATCACCGGGACCAGTGGCTTCCACTTCCGCTATCACCTTTCGAACGGCTTCAACAATCTCATCCCGGGTCAGTTGCGGCGGCAAGTATCCCTGAAGTATGACCAGTTCCGCCTCTTCCTTATCAACAAGGTCCTGGCGGTTCCCTTGTTTGAAGGCTTCTATGCTCTCGCGCCGCTGCCTGACCTCCTTGGCGATAACGCCGAGGATATCGCTATCCTCCAGCTTCGCTTGCCGGGCAATTTCAGCGTTTTTGATTGCCGCCATCAGCATCCTGATGGCACTCCGCTTCAGGGTATCGCCACTTCTCATTGCCTGTTTGAGGTCATCAGACAGCTTCTGTTTCAGATTTGCTTCTCCCATATTGCCCCTATCGACAAACTATCTTCTTATTGCTCTGGCGACACTGCGTCTTCTAATCGCTCTTTTATGCTTGCGCCTGACGCTTGGCTTTTCAT